>CAYSYX010000311.1:0-6438 GCA_964435055.1 uncultured Polyangium sp.
GGGCCAACACGGCGCCGACGTAACTGGCCGGCACGTGAATCGTCACGCGATAGATCGGCTCTTCGATGTGATCGACGTATTGCGGCGCGGGCAAACGAGCCGGATTCTCGATGGGCTTCATCGTGCCGTCGTTCATGTGCACGTGGTACACGACGCTCGGCGCTGTGGTGATGAGGTCCAGGTTGTATTCGCGCTCGAGCCGCTCCTGGATGATCTCCATGTGGAGCAGCCCCAAGAATCCACAACGAAAACCGAAGCCCAATGCTTCCGACGTATCGGGTTCGTAAACGAACGCGGCGTCGTTCATGTGCAGCTTGGAAAGCGCGTCGCGCAGGTCTTCGTATTGCGCCGAGTCTGTCGGGAAAACCCCGGCGAAAACCATGGGTTTTACGTCCTTGAACCCCGGAAGCGCGACGGTCGCCGGATGCACCGCATCGGTCACGGTGTCGCCGATCTTGGTGTCCGTGACGCTCTTGATGTTTCCTGCGACAAACCCGACCTCGCCCGGACCAAGTTCCGTGATCGGTGTTGCATGCGGGGCGAAAACACCCATTTCGGTGATTTCGTAATCGCGCCCGGTCGCCATGAAGCGAACCTTCTGGCCCTTGCGAATCACGCCGTCGACGACACGGATCATCACGACGGCACCGCGATAACTGTCGTACCAACTGTCGAAGATCAGCGCGCGTGGTGCTCCACCGGTGCTGCTCTTCGGCGCCGGAACTCGAGCAACAACCGCTTCGAGAATGTCCCTGATTCCAAGGCCGGTCTTCGCACTTGCCGGGATCGCAGCGGAACAATCGAGACCGATGACGTCTTCGATTTCTCGCTTGGTGCGATCCACATCCGCCGAAGGCAGATCGATCTTGTTCAGGACGGGAATGATTTCGAGGTTGTTGTCGAGCGCGAGAAACACGTTGGCCAGTGTTTGCGCTTCGACACCTTGTGATGCGTCGACGACGAGAAGCGCGCCCTCACATGCGGAAAGGCTGCGGGAAACTTCGTAGTTGAAGTCGACGTGTCCGGGCGTGTCGATGAGGTGCAGACGGTATTTTTGACCGTCTACCGCCGTGTAATCGAGACGAACGGTTTGCGCTTTGATGGTGATCCCGCGTTCGCGTTCGATCTCCATCTTGTCGAGGAATTGGTCTTGCTTCTCGCGGTCGGACAACGCCCCGGTGAATTCGAGGATGCGATCGGCAAGCGTGGACTTGCCATGATCGATGTGCGCGATGATCGAGAAGTTGCGGATGTTCTTGGGTTCGACGGGCATGCGTGATGAACCGGCGTGGATTCGAGGTGCGTGCTCCTAGCGCGTCCCCTGGGCAAAAGCCATCGTCGACCGACTACTTCTTCTGCTGCACGGTTGCATCGAGACTCATTTGTCCCGGCAAGACGTGCTCGTAGTGCTTCAGAACGAGGTCGATACCTTCGCGGATGTAGACCGCGATCGGCACCTTCGTCCGGTCGTGCAAGAGCTTCAGGCGCTCTGCCTGTTCCGGCGTGATGTAGATGGTCGTCGAGACTTTCTTTCGCGACATGTCACGCCTGGCCCTACACGCTAAGTGCCGTACGCCGTATGCGGACGGAACACCCTCGGAGCTCCGAGAACGACTGACAAGGCGTTACCCTAGATGCCTGTACGTGTGTTGTCAATCCAGAAGCGAGCCGGGAATACCAAACCTCGGGAAAACAGCAACCCAACCCACCAAACGATAGGCAGCTTTGTCGGAAATCAGCTTTGACGTCGTCGTTTCGCCCTTGCCTTGCCTCATTTCAACTCGACGCCTAGACTGCGCCAAACGCTTGAAATCCCCGTTGTCTCCCGGCCTCCGTACGGCCAACGATGCTTTGGTGCCCTCAACGCCGGCAGGCTGGGACATTCGCGCCACGTTTTTCGCAGCAGGCTTTGGTGCCGCAATGCTCGCTCTCGTTGCGTGTTCCGCAGCAGATGGAAGCGATGCTTCGCGCCCGACCGGCTTCGAGCGGGATACGACGATGAAGCACGAGCCCTGCGACGCTGCTGCGGCAGGGAATGAACGCATCGACGTCAACGGCGACGGATCGCCGAACATCGTCAAGGTGATGAAAGACGGACGTGAAGTCTGTCGCATCCTCGACCTGAACATGGACCGCGCGATTGACGCCTACGTCTACTACGACGAATCAGGCCGCGAACGCCGACGCGAATTCGACTTCGATCGCGATGGTCGCGTCGACGAAATCGTTACGCTGCACGGCGGTGCCATCGTACTCAAAGAGCGCGAGACCAACTTCGACAATCAGCTCGACACTTGGGATTATTACGAGTCGGGAAGACTCGTGAAACGCGAGCGTGACTCGGACGGAGATGGCGTCGTGGATCAGTGGTGGACGTTCAACAACCCCGCTGATGCTCGATGCGCCGCCGTGGCGTTCGACCGCAACTACGACGGAACACCCGATCCGTCCGGGGTCCTCGATGTGTGCGCCGAAGCGCGCCAACGTGGGTTTGTCCCGCCAACAGTTCTGAGCGCCAAACCCAACGCATCGAGCAGCGCCGCACGTCCCAAACCTCCGCCTCCGCCATCTCCGGCAGCGGACGAATCAGCTTCCTCCTCAGCTCCTCCCCCACCCGCGCCGAGCGCCGGCAAAGCGAGTCCACCATGAGCATGCGCAAACTCGTGTGGGCTCTGCCGATATCGTTGTCGCTCTTCGCGTGCGGCGGCGCCAAACCTGCGACGGAAGGCGAATTCTCACGCGACGAGCTGCTGAAGAAGCGCCTCAAAGGTCCCACCAACGTCGTCGACGATCACTCGATGTGCGATTGGAAAGGTCGCCAGGATCGTGAGGTCAAAGAGGTCAAAGGACCGGGTTCGGCAAGCGCGAACGTGCGGCGCGTCTACCAAAAGATCGGAACGGGCGACACAGCCAAACGAGTCTTGAACTGCCGCGAGATGGACACGAACTTCGACGGCATCAAAGACGTCGTCCGTCGCTACAACGAAAAAGGCGAAAGCGTCCACGAAGAGAGTGACTCGAACTTCGACGGACGCATCGACACGTGGATCACCTTCGCCCGCGGGCTGCTCGCGGAGGCTCTGATCGATACGGATTACGACGGTCGTCCGGACGAACAGAAGACGTACTCGGACGGACGTTTGATGCGCATTCGCCGCGACAGCAATCGCGACGGTCGCCCCGACGTTTGGGAAATCTACAAGAACGGGAAGCTCGAACGCATGGGCGTCGACGTCGACGGAGACGAACGCGTCGATCGCTGGGATCACGACAGCGAGATTCGTCGGCAGCTCGATGAAGAAGAGCGCAAACGCGAAGAAGCCGAGAAGGCCGAAGCCGCGAAGAAGGCCGCGAAGAAAAAAGAAGAAGAGGGCGAGGACGGGGACAAACCCAAGAAAGGCAGCGTCAAAGGACGCGGTGCTTCAGGGAAAACGCCCAAAGACGCCCCGAAAGACACTCCGAAAGACGCGCCAAAAGACGCGCCAAAAGACGCCCCGAAAGACGCTCCGAAAGACACGTCTGAGAAGGCGCCGTCCGAAGCCAAACCCGGCGACGCCAAACCCAGTCCTTGACGACAAACGCTACGGCGCGCTCGTTCCTTCGCGACCGTAGACGTCTTCAATCCGCACGACGTCATCAAGCTCGGGCGTGGACACTTCGATCACATCAACATCGGTCACCGCGACCATGCGATGGATGGTGCCGGGTCGAACGTGAAAGACGTCGCCTGCGAGCATGCGGCGTTTCTCGATGGATTCCGCCGGTCCGATCTCGAGCTCCATCTCTCCCGATTGAATCAAGAGTGTCTCGTCCTTGACACGGTGGTACTGACGGGACAATCGATGTCCGGCCAGAATATGCAGAAGTTTGCCCACGTAACGGGGAGTTTCGGCCCAGATGAGTTCGTGACCCCACGGCTTGTCGACCCGGCGCATGTTGCGTGCTTACCACGAGCGGGCGGATGAAGCAGCGGAAGGAATTGGGTCGACGATGGAAGAGCGGCTGCAGAAGATTATTGCCCGATCGGGATTGTCCTCGAGACGCGCGGCGGAAGAGCTGATCACGGCGGGCCGAGTACGCGTAAACGGGCGGATTCAGACGGAACTCGGCGCAAAAGCGGACCCGCGCAAGGATCGCATCGAGGTCGATGGGACACGTCTCGTTGCGGAACCTCCGGTGTACATCGTCCTGCACAAACCCAAGAACGTCGTGTCGACGATGAGCGATCCGGAAGGTCGGCCGACGGTCGCGGAGTACGTGCAGAACGTCGGTGCACGCGTGTACCCGATAGGTCGTTTGGACTTCGCAACCAGCGGCGTTTTGTTGATGACGAACGACGGCGAATTCTCCAACGCGATGCTGCATCCCCGAGGCGGCGTGCCGAAAACGTACGTCGTGAAAGTCCACGGCGTGATGGACGAAGACGACGCAAAGGTTTGGCGCAAAGGCGTGGACCTCGAAGACGGAAAAACTCTTCCTGCGGACGTGCGCATCATGCGTCACGAAGGCGATAAAACGTGGCTCGAAGTCGTCTTGCGCGAAGGTCGAAACCAGCAGATCCGACGCATGGGTGAAGCGACTCGTTTCCCCGTGATGCGTTTGGCGCGTCTTAGTTTCGCAGGCGTGACGTCCGAGAATCTTCGACCAGGCGAATGGCGTTTGCTCACCGTCGACGAACTTTTGGAGATCCGGAAGCAGTTTGGCGTTCCGAAACGCGTACGAGCGGCTGCCGGCGAAAATGATCTCTCGCGGCTCGAAAAACGGCCTCGTCGTACCCTCGCAACACGTGATCGCGGCGACGAAGAAGCACCGCGTCGTCAAGGTCCACGAAACGCCGCCTCGGCGACGGATCGACCGATGGATCGAAAGCGTGCTCCGCGCGTTCGCAATGACGAATCAGCCGCGGCTCGTCCGGCGACAAACCGTCCCTCACGCGACGCAGGCCCGAGCATGGATCGCAAGCGTGCTCCGCGTGTTCGCAACGACGAACCGTCCACATCACGTCCCGCGACAAACCGTCCGGCGCAAGCGCGCCCGCGCGGCAAACAAGACCGTCCCGGTCGCTAGAACCAAGTCACATCAGAGTTGAGCGAATCGGCCCGTACGGAACGAAGCTTCGAGGAGCTGCGCCACGCGCTTCTCGAGCTCGCGGGCGCGAGGATCCGTGACCGACGCGAGCGCCGTCTTGATCTCGCCCAGCGCCTTGAGCTGGCTGAAGAGCTGCACATCGCCGAGAGCACCACCGCCCGTGAGCAGTTGGCGAATACGATCGATCTCCGCAGCGAGAGCATCGACGCCCACGCCGATCGCGCCCACGCGACGGCGATCCGGATGTTCCCGGAAAAACGTCTCGAGGACGGGCTGGACGATGCCTTCCAAGATCGCCGCTTGGTCTTGGTTGTTCCAAATATGTTTGAGCACAAAGAAATCACTCGCATCGGCCGAGGTACGTCCATCGAGGTACGCGCTGGCGGCGAAGAGCTTGAGCATCTTCACGACGCGACGATCCGACAGAGAGATGCCTTCGGCGCGAATCTGAAAAACGATGCCTTTGTAGGCCGACAAGAAGTTGTCCGAGAAGTTCATGCGCCCGCCGAAACTCTTGCCGAGATCGGCGAGTTCTCGCGCCGCCAACAGCGGGTTTGTCGCTTGACCGGACATCTGCCGAATCTCGTGCTGGATACCGCGTTGGAGCAGTTCGCTGAAGTGGTACGCGTCGAGGTTGTCCGAATGAACCCGCAACAGGAAGCGATCGAAAATCGCGTTCAGCGTTTCGTCTCCCGGCACTTCGTTCGACGCGGCAAACACGCTGATGAGCGGGCAACGCATGACCTTGCCGCCACTCGTGAATTTGCGCTCGTTCAGCAGCGTGAGCAGGGCGTTGAGGATAGCGCTGTTGGCCTTGAAGATTTCGTCGAGAAAAACGATCTCGGCTTCGGGCAACATGCCTTGCGTGTTGCGTCGGTAGGTGCCTTCGCGAAAGGCAACGATGTCGACGGGCCCGAAGATTTCGTTCGGCTCGGTAAAACGCGTCAGCAGGTACTCGAAGTACTGCGCTTGCATGAGCTCCGCGAGCGAGCGGATGAGCGCGCTTTTGGCGGTACCGGGCGGTCCAAGAAGAACGCAGTGTTCACCGGCAACGACGGAGATCATCAACAGACGGATGATTTCGTCTTTGCCTAGGAATTGTCGTTCGAGGGTGTTGGCGAGCTGCCTGAGTCGCTCGGGTAAAGGCGCAGCCATGGCCTTCGGATGCGTACCACAACGCCGCTGGTGATGGTGCGGAACGATCGCGTGATCGGGCGTGGTACGAAGCGATCGTTGGACGTCAAATGAAAACTACCCGGTGACTGGCACCGGGTAGCTTTTTTCGGTTGCTTTTGGAGCGGGAGACGGGACTTGAACCCGCGACGTCAACCTTGGCAAGGTTGCACTCTA
>CAYSYX010000311.1:6538-11091 GCA_964435055.1 uncultured Polyangium sp.
GAACCCGCGACGTCAACCTTGGCAAGGTTGCACTCTACCACTGAGTTACTCCCGCGAACGATTCCTTTCAGGAGTGTCCTGATGCGCATCAGGAAGTTCCCTACGAGAACGTTGCTTCGAGTGAAGCACTGCTTCAGTCGAGGCGGGGCCATTCCTACTAGCGCTTTTTGAAACTGTCAAGTCCTGTGCCCTAGGCGGTTGCCTCTTTGATTTCCAAGAGTATTCTGTGGGCATCGCTGCATCGGATAGCCCGACCGTTTTTCGGGATTTCTAGGGGGATGCGGCGAAACAACGTGGGCAAGATGCCCACGACTGACAACTGAATGAACGGGGGGAAACATGAACGAGCAAGCTTTGCGTGTCCATAACGCCGACGCGAACGTGGAAGCGTCGCAATTCACGCAGACTCAGAAGGAAGTTCGCTCGGGAATTTTCGCAAAAGGGCGACGAGATGGCAGCGGATGGGGACTCGTCCTCGTCGGCTTCGACGGTGAACTCAGGCCCGTGATGTTGACGGACGGAGCCGTCGTTGGAACTGCATCCAAAGATGCAGCCATCGACGGCAAAGGCATCGCAGCGGAACACGTGCGCGTGAGCGTTCGAGCCGATGGTTGTTACGTCGAAGATCTCGGAGCGCCCGAAGGCACCTACGTGAACGGCGTACGCGCACGACGCATCGGACTCGGCCATGGCGACGTGGTTCGTCTTGGTGAAACACTGGGCATTTTCGTCGAGCGAGACCTCACAACGTACGCGGGCGCCATCTTGCGCACGGGAGCTCTCGTGCACGGTCCGCGACAACGCAAAGACTGGATCGATCCCGCCTTCGATCTCGTCAAGAACGGATCGTCCGTGTGTATCGAAGGAGCACCCGGTACGGGCAAACGCACCCTCGCTCGCCTCGCAGCTGCCCTGCGTGAAGCGACGGGTGACATCGTGACGGTGGATGGCTCCGCCGAGGGCAAACCGGTCGTTCCCACGGGCGTTCGTCCGATGACGTGGGTCGTACTGGATGCCGATCGTCTCGCGCGTCCGCAGCAGCTCGAGATCGCTCATGCCGTCGGACGTACCAATGGCGTGGTGGTCATCGCGACCGTGAGTCAACCGCTCGATCGCGCCGTCGCCGACGGCAAGATCGCTCCGTGGTTTGGCTCGATGTTCTCGGGCAAACGCATTGCGATCACGCCCCTCGAACACCGCCGTGAAGACATTCCGTCGATCGTTCGTGACATCGCGGATCGTCGCGGCATCGCCCTCGAACGCATCACACCGAACCTGCTCGATGCGCTTGTTCGAGCCGGATGGCCGGGCGGCGTGCCGCAACTCGAATCAACGTTGGTGGCCGCCGCTGAACTGACCGAGACAACCGTGCCGATTGATCTTGCGACCGTGACTTCGACGTTGGCCCGCGCCAATCGGACCAAACCGTCGTTGCCGCATTCAGCCGATCCGGCGCTGGCACGCGCACGTCTCGAAGACGCGCTCGCGCGAGCCAACGGATCGGTTGCTTCCGCAGCTCGTTCCTTGGGTATGTCGCGACAAGCGATCTACCGCGAAGCCGAACGTCTCGGCCTCGACATTGCTCGGCGCAAGTTCAGCCGCAGCTGACGATCGAGCGCCCGGCTTGCTTGTCGTTTCATTGGTAAAACGCGACTGACGCGTGACTCACGATGGATCCTTCCTCCGCATCGACGCATTGCGCGTAGTGCAAAACATCACCACGAACCTCACGCGGTAACACACGCAGCGCCGTGTAGATCGGCCCGAGTCCACACACGCGTCGCGTGTCGAGGTCCTCACGTACGTGCGCGTAAAACCCCGAAGCATCCATCGTGATCATTCGATCCACCGATTCTCGATCCCGCAGTTCGAGCGCCGCACGTTGCGAAGCATCGAGAGGGTTTGGATCGCCGAACCTCGGTCCGATATGCGCGAGGTCGGCGCCGATCACCAGGAACGCACGTCCGTTGCGTCGCTGGAAAAGCTCGCCCAACGCTTCGATGAAGGACTCCGCCGCTGCATCCTGCGCGGGGTCCAAGCCCGTCGAGATCGCCCGACCAAGGCCGCAAAGAATCGGCACGATGCGCACGGGACGAGACCCGAGGATGTGGCGCAAGAAGACGACCTGAAACTCCAGCGAGTGTTCCGCTTTGTGCAGGTACTCATCTTCTTTGACGTCAAAACAACTTCGCGCCGCAAGCCACGCGCTCGCCTCGCGATCCGGCGACATCGCTCCGAGCGGTGTCGCGAAAGGTTTGTCGCAAATCGCAAACGGCTGACGCATCGGCATGTGCGAAGTGCCGAGGAGGAAGATCGTGTCGACGTCATCCGGCAATGCATCAACCAGCGCCGCGTACGCATGACCGTATCCAACAGATCCGCGCCAGAGATCGATATGCGGTGCGCACACGCCAACCAGCCGACCGTCTCGCATCCGAGGCGACGCTTTTCCCAAGCAGTCATCGTCGATGAAGCGCCGCAACAGCTTCGCATCCGCGTGATACGCACCGCCCGCATGATGCGCAGGACGTTCACTGCGCATCTTGAAGGCCGTCACCACTTCACGTCGTCGCTGAAGATAACGAGGCGAATCCAGAAAATACGCCGTGTCCAGATCCGCTACGAGCTTCCGAATGGTTTCTGCCCCAACGATTGGACCACCAACCAATTGGACGTGACGCGCAAGAGCATCGACCGATCGCGTGCCGTCCATGCTCAGGATCACCGGCGCGAAGTCGGCTCGAATCGCGATCGCCGCCGGGGCAATCCCCTCCCCGTCCCTCAACAGCAGCGCACGACCAAGCGTCTCGTGAGGAACGAAGATGGTCTCGACCGACCGCAACCTCGGATGACTAATCGGCGGATGCATGGCCCGAGAACGAGCATAACGCGTGCCTGCTTGGTGGACGCGCACATCGTTTGGCCGCGAGGATGGAGTTTCGTCATAGTCTCCGCTGCTGCCGATGGCTCGATCAAAGCCCAACGATCGTTCGTCTCGAACGCATCCCGCACAAAGCGACCGGGACGCCGAGAGCGAATTGCTCGTCGAACTCGAACACGTATTTCGGGAGCTCGACGCAAGTTTGCAGGCGGATACATGTCCGGCGTCGACGGAGTGTTGCCGGTTTGGAATTACGGGACGCGAGCCGTACGTCACGTCGATCGAAGTCGCGTTGGTCAACAGGGCGATCGCTCGACGCGGAGGACCACGCGCACTGGGTCGAGCGCCTGCTCCGCTCTCCGGCGAAGCTTCAGCGGATCGGAAAGACAAACGACGTTTGGCACTCGCGGACGAAGAACCTTGTCCATTGCTCGATGCGAAAGGTCGATGCTCGGTGTACGACGCGCGGCCGTTTGGTTGTCGCACGTATTTCTGCGAGCGAGCGACGCGGGCGAGTGGGTTCAATCAGCGCGACATCAACGAGTTTGTCCGGAGAATCAAGGACATCGCTGCGCGCCATGCGGCCGGAGGCGACTTGGGGAAACCTCTGCGTCGATGGCTTACGTTCGTTCGACCGCGATGACGCCGGGGATGCGTTGAAGCTGGCGCATCACGCCTTTCAACTGCGCGAGGTCGGAACACAAGAAGCTGAAGGTGTTTGTCGCTCGACCATCATCACCGGCGCGACACGTCGCTTCGCTGATGTTGATGCCTTGATCGTGAAAGGTTTGTCCCACCGTCGCGAGGATACCGGGACGATTCGCGGTCATGACGCGCAGCTGCACGGGACGATTGATCTTCGCTCGCGCGTCCCAGGAAATCTCGACGCGTCGCTCGGGATCCGTATCGAGCGCTTTCGGGCAATTTCGCCGATGCACCGTGATGCCGCGACCACGCGAGATGAAGCCGACGATCTCGTCACCGGGCAGCGGATTGCAGCACTTGGTGTAACGAACGAGAACATCGTCGATGCCGTTGAGTTTGATGCCGTGACTGTCGCGACCGGTGACTTTGCGGACGAGCGACTCGATGCGGCTTTCTTTGAGTGAGGCGGGAGGAACGGCGTCTTTTGCGCCCGCTTGTGGCGGCGCGATGAACTCGATGACGTCGCGCGCGGTGAACTTGCCGTACCCGAGACCGATGAGCAGTTCGTCGAAAGTTTGGACGTTGAAGTGCTCGTTGAGTTTGCGCACTTCGGCATCGTTCTTGGTCAAACGCGCCAAGCTGATGCCCGTTTGATGCATCTCTTTTTCGAGGAGCTCACGCCCGAGCTTGAGTGACTTCTCGCGTTGGTCGGCGCGCAGATGACTACGAATGCGGCTCTTGGCGCGGCTTGTCGTGACGAAGTCCAACCAGTCCTTGTTGGGCTGTTGGTTGGGGTTTGTCATGACCTCCACGACGTCGCCGTTACGCAGCTTGTAACGAAGCGGAACGATGGCGCCGTTGGCCCGTGCCCCTGAACAGTGGTCACCGACTTCGGAGTGAATGGCGTACGCGAAATCGACCGGTGTGGAGCCGCGCGGAAAAACCCTGACGTCGCCCTTGGGCGTGAAGACGTAGACCTCGTCTTGAAAGAGATCGACCTTCACGCTCTCGAGGAATTCCGCAGGAT
>CAYSYX010000312.1:0-11042 GCA_964435055.1 uncultured Polyangium sp.
GTCTTCGACGACAGTCATGTACTGGAACAAGTCGACCTGACCGGTTTCTTCGTTGAACCGCGCCTCGAGTTCTCGTGTCGGACCAAAGACGCTTTGGCCTGCTTTCAAAATCGCAGCCTCGATCGTCTCCACCAAGATTTTGCGCTCGATGCCTTTCTCTTTGGCGACTTGATCGAGGATTGTTCCGAGGCTCATGTCCCCGGCCGGCGACGCTCCCATCGTTGCCATGCTGCTCTTGTCTCCTGATCTCCGGCTATCGGTTCTGCCCTTTGGGCTTTACACGCTGACTCTTACCCGCTCCGGAACCCTTGGTTTTCTTGGGTGCCGGCGCGAGTTCGTACACGAGGCGCGCCTCGACCACATCGTCGAGTGGCGCTTCTATCCGTTTGCCGTCCACGAGAACGGCAACCTTATTTTCCGGTGCTTCCAGCAATTCTCCGCGCAACAGACGCTGACCATCGGGTGCGGGACGAGCCAACTTGACGCGCGCGGACTGCCCCCGAAATCGAACGAAATCCGCAGGCGAATGAAGCTTCCTGTCGAGCCCCGGCGATGACACCTCGAGGCTGTACGCATGCGCAATCGCATCGACTTCATCGAGCACCGTCGAGATGTCTCGCGACACGTCGGCACACTGATCGAGTGAAACGCCTCCGGCAGGATCCGAAGACATCGATGCCGCCGCTTCGTTGCTCTCGATCGTGAAGCGCAAGGTCCACGCTCCATGATCGGTGCCCCATTCGAGATCGACGAGCGAGACGCCATGAGCAGCCAAGACCGGACGAACGGCCGCACGAATACGGTCGAAGTCGACGATGGTCTTGTTGGCTTGTTCGGTGGACGTTTGCTGCATGCGAAAAACGGGAAACTGGACGGCGTGGCGGAGCTTTGCGGACCCGACCTTCCTCACGTGCACCACGCGACTCGGTGCCCACGCGAAAAAAAAGAGCCGATTCCCAAAACGGGAATCCGGCTCCGCGGATCCGCCTAGTTTTGTGGCGCGTACGTTAGACGAACGCGAAGGGATATGCAAGGGGGCATAGACCCCGAGCGCGAAAAACCTTGCCTATTACCTCCGACAAACCGCCGAAGCGGCTCAAGCCAGGTTCGGCAAGGACACGACGTCGACGTGAAGAACCTCGTCAAAGGCTTCGATTTCCTTGACGCACGCGTCGCTCGGTCGTCCGGACACTCGGAGCTTCGTACACGTCGCGAGCGCCCCGTCGAACACGGTGTTCGAAATTTCCTCGATGTTGATCCCATGACGCTTGAGCACGCTCAGCGTGTTGGCCAAAACGCCCACCTTGTCGAGCATCCGAATCACGACGGCATATCGCGCCGGTGATGTCGCACAAATGTTCACGACATTCGGAACGTCTTCTTCCGTCAAGAACGCGCGCACGATCCGCGCCGTCTCCATCGCGATCGCCCGCTGCGCCTGCTCCGTCGACGCCGCGATGTGCGGCGTGCCGTAAACGATTCCCCGCCCCAAGATTTGCGTTTCGTACGCCGCGGACAAACCATCCGGTTCGCTGGGGAAAACATCGAGCCCCACGCGCAAACCCTTCTTCTGAACCGCGTCCTCGAGCGCCGCATGATCGACCAGATCGTTCGACGCCGTGTTGATGAAGATCGCTCCCTCGGGCAACGCTTCGATCACTTTGCGCCCGACGATGCCGCGCGTCTGCGCCGTCACCGGCAAATGCACCGTGAAGATATCACTGCGCGCCGCAAGCTCTTCGAGCGAACGCGCGTAACCCACATCCATACGCTGCGCGCGATTCTGCGTGAGCGATCGCGACCACGCGACCACGTCCAAACCAAACGCTCGCGCCCGCGATACGAGCTCGCGTCCGACCGCTCCAAGCCCCGCAATTCCAATCCGCCGCCCATACAATCCACGGCCGTTCGCGTACTTGCTCTTCTCCCAACGCCCCGAACGCAAATCGTTTGTCGCGTCCACAATGCGGCGGTCGAGCGCGAGCATCATGCCCATCGTCAACTCGGCCACCGCAATCGCATTCTTGCCCGGACACGTCGCCACGTAGATGCCCCGAGCGCTCGCCGCAGCAACGTCGATGTTGCTCACACCCGCTCCCGCTCGAATGATCAAATTCAAATGCCGCCCGGCTTCGATGGCCTTCGCATTCACTTCCGTCGATCGCACCACCAAGATGCCGATTCCATCGAGTGCCGAAGGCAACGTCGCTCCGGTGAGTTCCGGCCGCGAGATGATCTCCACCCCGAGTACGCGCAGTTCCTCGAGTGCCCGAGTGTCCAGTTTGTCAGCGAGCAATAGGCGCATGGCGGGCTCAAAGGTAGCAGTGAGCCTTTCAAAAGTCGCGCAATGGAACGTTGGCCAAAGGAAACGCGTGCTGAAACGTCAAGACGAACTCGCCTGGAAACATGCCGTTCGGCGCCGCCGAACGCGTCAGCGGAACGCCCCAATCAAGACGCCAAACATGCCGGGAAAACTGCGGGAAAACCGCCCGCAAACCAAGGCCGACCCCGTGCTTGATGCGCATCTGTCCCCACCCATCGAAGGCATCCCCCACATCCCAAAACGCCACCGCTCCCGCCTGCACCGAAAAAATGTCGACCGAACGCGTACGAAATTCGAGGTTCGATGAGACGACATCCTCACCGATGAACCCTTGCGTCGCGTACCCCCGCAAACGCGTGTCCCCTCCAAGTACCGAACGACGGTTCATGTAGTTGCGTAGGCGATAAAGCACGCGACCGTCGAACACGAGCCTTCCCAAGCGAGTACGCGGACTGTGAATCCGTGCCCCCGCTTCAATCGACGCGTCGGCAATCCGATCCGGCTGCGCTTCGACGATTCCTTCGGCATACACGCGCGCCATGCCGTCCCCAAGCGGCGCCGTGTAACTCGCACTCAGCATCGATCCGAGAAAATTACGACTCGACCCAAGCGCTTGAAACACCGGATACAACCGGAAAAACACGTCGTGTCCAAGACGCACGTCTTCCTGCAAACCGAGCGTGTTCAGATCCAGCACGCGAGAGAAGTTCGTCGTGTACACACGCATCTGCGCGAACGGTCCGATACGCGTGTCGCTGCGCGGTAGTGCAAACGAGACAAACTCACTCGCGGCAACCGGATCATACGCGGACAAATCATCCGCGCGATACACACGCCGATTCGCTTCGACGCCGACACTGAAGTCGTGCTTCATGCGAATGCCGAACGATCGGAGAAGCGCGTAAGAACCGGCGACCTGGTCCGCGCGAAAACGAAACGGAATCCCGTCTTCCGCTTCCGTCGACGGCGCATCGAAATGTGCCAATCGTCCGCGAACGTAGCGACGATCGATCTCGTAACGCCATCCGAGTTTCGCCAAGTACGACCACTTCGCGCGCGTCGAATACAGCGGCTGCCCATAGTTGAAAACGCCGTTCGATCCTTCCGGCTGCCCGGAGGCTCGATTGAACACGACGTTTGTCTCGGCCTGAAGGAGCAACCGACTGCCGCCCACGCGCGGGATGATGTACCGCGCTCCAACCGCGACCGTTTCCGGCAACAACGACAAGTTCACCGCGGCCGTATGCTGCGTGCCGAATAGGTTCACTTCACTTGGTTGGAGCACCAAGTATTCGAAGCCTCCGTCGGGCGTCAGACGAAAGTCCGTGTTGAGTCGCAGACTCCAGACGTCTTTCGTGGCCACGACGAGCCGCACGCGATCTGGCGCGCTGCCTTTCACGGCGAACACCAGCACGAGGGAAAACTGCGAGATGGCTCGGAGATTACGCCCCGTTTCATCCGCCAAATCCTGACGAAAACGTTGCCCGGCGTTGAGCAGCAGCTCGCGACGAATGACGTAGTCGCGCGTGCGTACATGAAAAACGTTCAGGAACCTCGGCGCCGGATCCCGCTTCTCGATCACGTCGAGCGCGACGATGTCGACGAGCTCGATGATCTTGCCGTTCGGGTTCTCCTCGGCCTGCGCTTTGTGCTTTCGCAGGTAGTCGGAAATGGTCTGACGTTCGTACGGCGAATACACCGGACGCGGCAGAGCGTCGGTGTCGGGTGCTTGTGCGCGAGCGGATGAGGCCTGCAGAAACGCCGCGAAGCAGAGGATCAGAGCGGCTGTTTTTCGGGAGAAACCTGCGGCTGGTACGTCGCGGAGACGTTGATCTTGTAACGCACGTATTGATGCGGAATCGTCGGCCAATCGGGCTTGGGCAACGCGCGTTTTACACAACGTAACAGCTCTTTGACTTTCTCTTTTTTCACCGAAGACGACTTGCCGGAGAAGAGGTTTGTCTTTTTCGTTTTGAAGTCGAATTCGTAGACGAAGCTGACCGTGACCTGGCTCTTTCCGGTTGGGGCGCACGCTGTGTTCTCTCGGATGGCGCGAGCGAGACCGTCTTCGAAGAAGGTCACGTGATCACATCGCTCGGGAGGCGTTTTTCCTGGGCCTGGATTCTGACAGCGAATGGTGGTGAACGGCGACAAAGACACGGGCGGAGGCCCCGCGTTGATCGCGAAGACCGGTGGAGTCGCCGCGGGCGCAGCGTCGGGGACACCCGCATCGGCGACAACTGCGGCATCGGCGGACGGGATCGATTCGGGCTTCGGCCGACGCCACAAATACAGAGGCACGGCGACGAGGATCATGCCCGCAACGAGCGCGATGATGATCTGCACACGTACGGGACGATCCCCTCCCCCACGACCGAGATACCGGTACGGAGACGGCTGGGATGGAGGGCTCGACGACAGCGGAGACCGATTCATCGTCGTCCCAACGAAAAGGGGTTAGTCGAGGAGGGTATGAGCCGGTCGTCCCGGCTCGCCCTTCACGATGGTGGCACTCAATTCGAGCGATTCCGGCAGAGTTCCTTGAACCTGCGACAGCACCTGCTCGACGACGTGGCGCGATTCTTCGAGAGAATGGCCGACCATGGACACGACAAACTTGAGCGGTCCGGTGCGTCCCGCAACGACGGGCGTGAGGCTGAGCATCAGCATCTCGGTCAAGTCGACCACCCGTTGAGCTGCTTTGCGAAGCGCAAGCATCTCGAGGATCGTCGGTCGTTCACTGACTTGGCGATTGGGTCCACGCAGTTCGTAACGCGCAACCTGCATGCTCACTTCCGCCCATTCCGCAAAAAGTCCATCTTCGTCGATGGCCTTCATCAAGTGCTCACGGACGAGCAGGCCGGTCAAACCATCGCGTTTGGCGAGGTACTGGCGGGCGCGTTTATGAGGCGGTGATTCGGACGAGAAGCTGACGAGCTTCAAGCGGCACTCGCCCACCTGAATTTCGCCGCCGTGCATGAACGTGATCTGGTTTTTCCTCTCGAACCCGTATTCGGAATAGCTGCCGTTGGTGCTGCCCAGATCTTCGACCGTCCACGAACCGCCGTTGCAACGAAGCAGCGCGTGCTGACCGCTGACCGTCGCTTCGGGCATCACGAGATCCTGATCGGCACGTCGACCGAGGTTCAGGACGGGTTTGTCCAAAGGCAACAGCTGGCCGACGATCTCGGGAGCGTTTGTCGCGTACGTAAGCAGGAGCGATTGCGCGCCCGCGGTGAACGTCGACGTTTGCGCGCGTCCCGGCGGAGGTCCCGGTTCGAGGCGTTCACGCGGCAACGCGATGGGGCTCGTCGTGAGCTGCGTGGGATTGAAGAACCGCATGTGCCGCGCTTGCGGACGCATCGTCGGATCTTCGTTCATCCCACGGAAAATTTGCTTGGTCTCATCCGGCGACAAACCCGACGGGACGTCGAACATGATCTGCTGACGCATCGGTCGGGCGCGCGGCTTGTAACCCGGCTCGGGCACGCGACACGTCCACATCTCCCACAACGTCAACACCATCGCGTACACATCGTCGTCCGCGCTGGCTCCACCGTTGCGCAAACGCTCGGGCGACATGTAGTTCGGCGTTCCACCATCCGGCGGAGCTCCGGGACGACGCGCCGACGTACGAGCGCGCTCCATCGCGAAACCGAAATCCAAGATCACGGCGCGTCCCTCGCTGACCATGACGTTGCCCGGCTTCAGATCGCCGTGAACCAAACCTTGCGCATGAATCGCGGCGAGCCCGCTGCACACCTCGAACGCGATCTTTCGGAACTCGTCCGCGCTGTAACCACCTTGCGCCTTCTTCTTCCGAATGTGCGTGTGCAAGGTTTGTCCGGGAATCTTCTCCATCACGAGGATGGGGCCCCAAGGCGTGGGCGCGAGGTCGTGGACGCGACAAACGTTGGGGTGACTCACCGAGCGTGCGGCCAAAAGCTCCTGGCGAAGAGCTTCATCGTCGCCAGGCATGCGCGATTCCTCACGCACGACTTTCAGCGCTACCTCTTGCTGCGTCGACCGGTCGAAGGCGAGGAAAACCTCGCCCATGCCGCCCTTGCCAAGGCTTTGTCGGATTTCGTAACGATCGTTGACGATCGTTCCAGGCGTGATCGGAGGAGGAGGAGTTCTTGTAGTCACGACGAGGAGCTGGTCGACCGACTCGTTACCCCATCCGAGAGGGTGTGGGCGCGGAGTGCAGTGCTGGTTTGGCACAAGCGTCGTCCACTTTCGAGACGAGCGCAACGAGGTCTTTTCACGATCCGCACCTCCAAGGCAAACGATAGATGACGGGCCCGCAGATTTTGCTTTCCGACGGGGTACTTGCTCACACAATCACCAGGATCGCCAATGCCTTGGCGGCTCGGTCCAAAAGAAAAGTGATCCGACATGCATGGTCGTGTTGAACCCTTGACGACATGTCCGATAAGGGCCTAGGCCGGATCGAGACCCGGAGAACGGGTCATGACGACTCGCTCGAACAGTGGGTGCGGATGATGGCTCCGAAAGCATCGCCGCACCAGACAACAGGGAAGCCGGTGAAACACCGACGCGGCCCCCGCCACTGTAACCGGGGACGAAGACGGAAGAGCCACTGCATCCAACGCGCGGCGCATCATGCAGCGCCTGCGATTGTGGTGTGGGAAGGTCCGCCCGAGGAAGATCCGGGAGCCAGGAAACCTGCTGATCGAGCCACCACGGCAAGGGGATTGAAGCTGTGCGCATCGTGAAAGACAAACGCTTTACGCGTCGCCTCTCCATCCGTCACGCAATCCCCGAAGCCATCCATTTGGTGAGGCGTGCCCGTCACGTCCACCACCCCGAGGGCGCGGGTGTGACGCCCGAAGTGGAGATCCTTATGAACCTGAAGAAACGTTTGTCCCTGCGCGGCATTCACGGTTGGTTTGTCCTGGCATCCATCGCAACTTCGACGCTGATCGGGTGCGGCCCGGACGGCAACAACACCTCCGGCAGCTCGAGCTCCGGAGGCGGCGGCGCCGGCGGCAACGCCGGTTGTCTCGATGAAACGACGTACGCGGATGTGTTGACCATCAAAGATGCAGGCTTCTGCGTCGTCGGCGCGTACGACGTCGACAACATCAAAGGAACGCTTTCGTGGGGACGCCACGGCGGTCCGATGTTCGTCGCGGCGGCGCAAAGTCCCGCGGGAGCGATCGACATCACGCGTTTGACCGCGCCCATGTCCCCCACGGGCAAACTCACGTCCGGGACAAACACCGCGCTCGTGGCCCTCGCCCCGGACGCGATCTTGGGCGGGCAAATCGTCGACCTGCCCTTCTTCAACTGGTCGCTGATCAGCTTCACCAAAGCGGACGCGTTGTTCACCGGCGGCATCATCGTCCTCGAGGGCAACAACGTCGTGCTCAACTATCCCATCAACGGGTTTTTCTCGGCGGTCGGGACAAGCGACGGTGGAACGCTCGGTCGAGTCCTCTATTCGGGTTTGTCCCCCATCTACAAGAACGCGAGCAACAAGAACGCCCTGCATGGGGCTGATGCCTGTGGTATGCTCGGGACAAACGCCGCGCTCGTCTCCAGCGCCAACGGAGATCCGGGCTGCTCGGACACGGTCACGATCGATGCCTTCGGTGACTATTCGGGTCCGGTCGCCGCGGACAAGACGGGCAACGTATTCGTCGTCATGTCGTCGATGGCCGGCGATCAAGAAGCCCGTGGGTACGCCGCGGACAGCGTCAAGCGAGGTGCGGGACCGACGGTGGGCACGTCGATGTTCAAACTACCCGGCTTCGCCGGCTCGCTCGCGGCGGTTTCCCCGGAGGCTGGAGGCACGGGTGTCGTCGTGTTCCAACCTCAAGAATACGACGCCATGGCGATGAAAGCCGTAGGCAAAGAGGTTGTGGCGCAGCGATTCACCGTCGATGGCACGGCGATCGCCGACCAAGGTGTCGCCGGACCGTTCATGACGCCGACGACCGCCGGAGAAGTCTTCAACTTCATCAACGATGATCAGGACCGCATCTGGGTTGCCGGCAAGCGCGGCACCGGCTTCGTGATGCTCGTCCTTGCGCGTAAGAACTGACGGCTCGACGCCACGCACCCCCGCGTCGACCGCAAGAAATTCTTCCAACCTACACCCGGAAAAACCTCGCGTGGAACCCCCATCACGCGCGGCGGGCGAAATCTATGTTCAGGTTAATTGACACCCGCCCTCGCGATCGGCAGACTTTTTTTCGAGCTTCGAGCACACCTTGGTGGGGGTCGACGCTCAACGTCCGTTCCGAATTCGATCGGTCAGGTTCCCGATATGTCCGAATTGGCCGAAAATCAGCTCGAAGTGAGTGAAGATCCGAAGGGTGGTGCGAACCAACCCGACCCGCTCATCGGCAAAGTCGTCGATGGTCGTTTCAAGATCATCGGCGTCATCGCCCGCGGCGGCATGGGGAAGGTTTATCGCGCCGAACAAGCCCCGCTCGGCCGTATTTGCGCGCTCAAAGTTTTGAGCCCCAAGTATGAAGGCGATCGCGATCCCGAGTTTCACAAGCGCTTTTTCCTCGAGGCGTCCATCGCCGCCAAGCTCACCCATCCGAACACCGTCACCGTGTTCGACTACGGGCAGAGCGACGAGATTTATTACATCGCGATGGAGTTTGTCGACGGCAAGACACTCCACCGAGTGCTGCGTCAAGAAGGGCCTTTCAACGAAGCGCGCACGTGTCACATCGCGCGGCAGATTTGTCGTTCGCTTCGCGAAGCTCACGGCATGGGCGTCGTGCATCGCGATCTCAAGCCCGGCAACGTTTTGCTCGCCCAACACGGCGACGAAGGCGACAACGTCAAAGTCCTCGACTTCGGCCTCGTCAAAGACGTCACGGGAGAAGCCGAAGAGCTCACGCAACAAGGCTTGTTCATGGGTTCGCCCAAGTACATGGCTCCCGAGCAAATCGTCGGCGCGGAGGTCTCCGCCAGGACCGACATCTACTCGCTCGGCGTGATGCTGTACGAGATGCTTTGCGGAAAGGTTCCATTCGACAAAGGGCCGGGCGTGGGAACGTTGATGTCCCATGTGAACGATCCGCCTCCGCCGATGGAGCAGTACAATCCAAACCTTGCGATCTCCGAAGAAATGGCCGGAATCGTGTACAAGTGTTTGGAAAAAGATCCGCAGAATCGCTTCGCGAGCATGGACGAATTGCTCGGCGCGTTGAAGCGATGCGGCGGCGGTGTGGACGAGCTCGCGATGACGGGCACGTACACGTCGGGGTCCTATCCTTCGCGACGTCCTTCGAGCAGCGATGGTTCGGATTCGATGGCGAATCGTCGGCCTTCGGGCATTCCTTCGATGAGCGACAGCGGACCATCGGGTTCACTTTCGCTCTCCGGATCGCGTCCGGCGGCGCTTGGGTTTAGCGGGCCAAACACGGTTCCGGATCCTCTCGCGGGCTCGCAAGCGGTCGCGGTCGCGCCTCCGCCCGGCGACAAAAAGCGATTCGCAGCCATCGTCGGCGTGTTGGTGCTCGGGTTTGCCGGCGTGATCTTCACGCTGAATCAATCGCGAGGTACGTCGGGAGAAACCTCGACGACGACACAACCTCCCCCGGCGACGTCTTCGGCCGCGCCTGCGGCGACGACCGCGCCGACCCAAACGCCGGCCAAACCTTCCGAACGCACGGTGCATTTCGAGACGGATCCCGCGGGAGCGACGATCTCGATCAAAGACGGCAAAGAGCTGTGTGACAACACGCCGTGCGATGTGCCGTTCCGCGGCGAAGACGCTGCGGCGGACAAGATTCACAAGCTGACCGTGTCCAAGAAGGGCTACAAATCCAAGGACATCAAGGTCTCGCCCGTCGACGAAAAAGTGAAAGTGTCACTCGACGCCGTTACGCGCGTGACGCCAAACGGCACGGTCAAGACGACGACCCCCGGCTGGGCTCCCGATCCCTACAAATAGTCGCCCGCAACGAATCCATCGGGTTACATGGCAATTGACGAACTGCCCTGACGCACGCTCGTGTAGAGTGCGGTTTGCCCGAGGAACAAGCCATGTCGTCGCAATCATCCGCGCGTCGCGACGCGCCCACTTCCCAGGTTGAACGTTCGGGGCATCGAGTCGCCTGTGGCGTTCTACCCTCCAAACCCCTCGCCTCGATCCGTCGTTCGCTCGTTCGTGCATTCACCGCACTGACGCTCGTCGGGGCGGCGATCACGATGTCGCAGCCGGCGTTTGCCGACGCGCGTACGGAAGCTCGACGGCACTTCAAAAACGGCATGGAACTGCTCGCCAAAGGGCAGTTCCTCGAAGGCGCCAAAGAACTCGAACTGGCCAACGAAATTCTTCCGCACCCGAACGTTCAATTCAACATCGCGCGTGCGTATGCCGAAGCCGGACAGCTCGAACGAGCCATCGAGGAGTACAAGAAATACCTCGCGGGGGACCCGGCGGATCGCGGTGGAGCCGCACGCATCATCAAGCTGCTCGAAGACAAACTCGCGCTTCAGCGAGTGGAACAATCGAAGACGGACGGCACCAAACCTGGTGAAGACAAACCAGGCGACGTAAAGCCGGGCGAAGACAAACCCGGTGATGTCAAACCCGGCGACGTCAAACCCGGCGACGTCAAACCCGGTGATGTCAAACCCGGCGACGTCAAACCCGGCGATGTCAAACCCGGCGACGTCAAACCCGGCGACGTCAAACCCGGCGATGTCAAACCCGGCGACGTCAAACCCG
>CAYSYX010000313.1:0-11033 GCA_964435055.1 uncultured Polyangium sp.
GCTCCTTCGAGCAACGCGCGCAGTTCATCCAGCTCGGCATTCACCGCGATGCGTAGGGCTTGGAAGGTACGCGTTGCCGGATCCACTCCCCCGACACGCGACGGTCCCACCGCCCGAACGACAGCTCTTCGCAAGTCGAGCGTCGTGCGAAGTTCGTTTTGCGCTGCGGCTTGTTTGATACACCGCGCAATGCGTCGCGACCGCCGCTCGTCGCCGTACTGATAGATGATGTTGGCCAGCTCGTCGTCTTCGACCCGTTCGATCAGGTCGAGCACGGTTTCACCCGAAGAACGATCCATGCGCATATCCAGCGGCCCTTCGGCACGAAAAGACATGCCACGTTCCGGATCGTCGAGCTGCATGGAGGACAAACCGACGTCGGCGATCAAGCCGTCGATCGTATGAACTCCAACTTTTTCGAGATGCGCTTCAAGCTCGGAAAAAGGCCCGTGGGCGAACATCACGCGATCGCCGAAACGGCTGAGTCGCTCGCGTGCGAGCTCGTGGGCGTACGTGTCGCGATCGATGCCGAGCAGGCGCGTATTCGGTGCCGCATCGAGCAGCGCTTCGGCATGCCCGCCTGCGCCGAGCGTCGCATCGACATAGAAACCACCCGCGCGCGGAGCAACGGCTCGCACCGTTTCATCACGCAACACGGTCACGTGGTGTTCTTTGGGCATGAGGGGCGAATCGGAAAGACGCATGGGCACCACGTTCACGACGTTCATAGGCGGAACTGCTCCGAAATCGCGGTTTTGAAGTCGGCGAGCTGCGTGTCGCTCATCGTCTGCGCCGCCTTCCATCGCTCCTTCGACCAAAGCTCGATCGTCGGCCCCATGCCCGCCCACAAGACTTCTTTGTTGAAGTCGGCGTGTTCGCGCAGAGCCGGTGGAACGAGCAATCGCCCCTGTTTGTCCAGTTCACACTCGACCGCCGCCGAGATGTAACGACGACGAAACGCCACGACGTTCGGATCGAATTGCGGCAACGCCGCGATCTTTTCTTCGAGCGCTTCCCACGCGCGCATCGGGTGCGCGTGCAAACACGGGTCAAACAGCGCGGGTGTGATGACGAGACGCAAATCGCCGGTCGCCGCGAGCAAATCGCGAAAACGCGCCGGGAGGCTCGTGCGCCCCTTGGCGTCGATCGAATGCTCGAAATGACCGCGAAACATCGTCTGCATAAACCCGCCGACCAAGACAACCCTTCGAGCCCGGATCCACCGAGTCGAAGAATTTCCGCTTGGGCATGGGCTCGTTTGCCACTTTCTCCCACGCGGTCCCGCCACCCTACGGATCTCAGCCAATTCTGTCAACAATTTGGACTTTTTTGGTCGTTTGGCGGATCGTCACCTTAGTTAAATAAGTATTTCATGTAACGCATAAGGAGCAGATCTCAGGCTTCGAAAGACGTTTGGGGACGCTGGAGGTCCAAAAGTGGGAGAAGGTGGATCAAAAGGTGGAAGAGGACCTGTGCGGTGGTGACGTTGCCGAATGTAATGGTTGTACCTGTACAAATGGCTGGGGGCTCGACGACGGACGCGTTCGTTCACGCCGGCGATTTGGATGTTCGCCCCGTGTGATATGAGTCCCACGTGGTGCGGGGTTTGAGGTGAAGGCGACTCGCAGTCCCAAACTTCAAACCGGGGCAGAGGAAAGGCGGCGCGGTGGATTCGGCGACGGCAAGGAGCGAAGGATCGGAAAAACCTGGTCGGGCGCAAGCGCGTTTACGGACGGCGTATGTGCTCGGGGTGGTGATTCCGTCGGCCTTGCTGGCGATCTATTCGATTCGTTATCACGAGGCGTGGTGCGACGAAGCGCAGACGCTCCTTCTTGGGCGTCATCTGCGTTGGTCGGAAATGATTCACGCGCTCAGATTGGAGGGAGCGCCGCCGTTTTATCATTTGCTGAACCGATTTTTGTGCCTGTTTGCGGCGCCGCCCGTGGCGTTGGCTTTGGCCGGGACAATCGGTTATGCCACGTTGCTTGTCGGGACGCTCCATTTGCTCCGTATTGTCTCGGGACGTCCGCGGGCGAGCCTTGTCGGCATGCTGCTTTTGGCCGTGACGAACGTTTACGTTTACGAGCTTGGGGTGATCAGTCGTCCGTATGGTTTGGGGATGGGGCTGATTCTGCTGGGCATTGCGGAGCTGCTCGCGGCGCATCGATTAAAACGTCCGCGTCGAGCCGTTTTCGGCGCGTTATTTTGCGGTTTTGCGGCCATGACGTCCGCGCATGCGGGATGTGTCGCCGGAGCGGCGCTGGCTTCGTACGCGCTCGTCCAGCTGGTTTGTCGCCGGTCGTTACGAGCGGCATTGCCGACTTTGGCGGCATTACCGTTTTTCTTGTTTTTGTTTTATCTGATTTCGCCGAATCCCGAACGAGAACCGGGGACGGCTATTTCGCACAATCCGCATCTGCTGCATGCGTGGTCGACCGCGACTCGAGTGATTGGAGACGGCGCGATCGTGTATGGTTGGTGGGCCCCTCCGCGCTTTTCGTTTTGGGCTCAGGACCACGTGTATCCGCCGTTTCTGGCCGCGATGGTGACGATTGCCCTGTTGGCGATTCGTCGGCGTTGGCACGATCGGACGATCGCATATTTCGTATTCGGGTTGATGCTGCTGAGCTGGTCGACCTTGCTTTACATTTTCATCGCGTGGTACGCGGGGGTTTGTCGGCATCATTTGTTTCTATGGATTCCGGCAATCGTTTTGGCGCTCGGGTCGCTTTTGGGGCTTCGCAAACGAGGCGCGCGGCAGGCGATCGTCCCGGGATTGGCCGTGGCTCTTTGGGCTCCGTGGTGGGTGTATCAGGTTTGGGTGCTCGAGATCGATTTGGTCGCGGATTATTCGCGTTCGTTGACGGATACCAAAGCAATGGCGGCGCTCGTTCCCAAAGATGCGCACGTGGTGTCCGACCATGATTACTCGATTCTCGGGATGCTGCTGTGGCGCGACGACATCACCTTGCGGACGCCTGACAGCCTGGGCCGGACATTCAAGTATCTCACGGTGGATCAGCAATGGCACCACCGCGTAGGTCTCGAGAGGATCTTGCGCGAAACGTGCGCGGTGGCGCCGGACCGGACGATGTTCGTGCTCAATTCGTCGGCGCCGGTTTCACTGGGGCCCTGTTTACGTCCGATTCGGCGAGGTAGTGGGACGATCCCGACGGAACGGGCGAGTTTGTTCCAAATTGATTGCGCGTGTTTGTTGAAATGAGGCGCCGTCGCGGGTGTTCAGCGTCATTTCGGTGCGCTTCGCCGTGATTTCAACAATTCGATGACGATCGGATGCCGCAAAAACCTTGGAGCCAGCCACCGAGCTCCCTCCTGCGTAAAGTGCATCTCGTCCGAATAAATCGAAGCGCCATAAGGCGTGAGCGGCGGGCATTCTCCCGGTTTGTTGCACAATAAATCGAGCAAACTGAGGTAACGCGATCCTTTCAAGCGTTGTCGCAGATCCTTGTCGACTTCGAGGGTGGCATCGAGCATTCGAAAAGCGCGGTCGCGAACCGTCGGCGGTTCGTGAAAATGCCGGGCGGCGAAATCCAGCCCGAGCTGCTCCAGCTTTTTGGGTCCCAGCAAGAGCACACGGGGACCCTTTGCTTCCAGGTTGCTTTGGATTTCCTCGATGAACGGCACGACCCAAGGCCGAAACGCCATGGAGACGAGCACTGCGTCGGCTTGCTCGACGAGCGCCAATTTTTGAAGATCCGCATGGTCTTTTTCACACGATTTGAGGAATTTCGGTGGGAGCTGATCCGAAAAACGTGCGAAATCGATTCCGTACATCACCTGGCATTTGGCGCTCGTATGGTGAAAGGCCAAATCCAACAACTCGCCGGATTCTTTCAAGACATTGACAAAGTCCGCGGCTTGGCTGTCCCCCAAGACGAGCAGCTTTTGGTGTCCATTGCCCGCAAAACGGCGCGGAGCGTCGCGTTCGACGAGCAAATTGTATTCGAGCAGTTTGTCGCGTGGTTGTTGCAATTGCGCCGCCAGCGCGGGGCTTGGTTTGTCGGAGCGCATCCAGCTTCGTCCCGCGTTCGCGTGAACGGCGAACGCCATGCCGGCCGTCCCGAGCGCTGCGAAACCGCAATGGAGCAAAAATCGCCGATTGGGTTTTCCCGGCGTGAGTTTGCGAAAACGTTGCTCGACGTGATGATGCGAAGCCCAAGCCAGAAGAAACGTCGCGATGACGACGACCGACGTCGCCGAATTCGATAAATCCTGCCGCAATGCTTTTCTGGCGTAAACGAGAAGCGGCCAATGCCACAAATACGCCGAGTAACTCACGCGGCCCAACCATCGAACGGGTCCGGTACGCAACAGCCGGCCCACCGGGCCGTGACCTTGGCCCAGGACAATCAACATAATCGAGACGCACGTCAAAAATTCCCGCAAAATCTGAGGCGATTCGATATTCGAGAACATCACGCCCACCAAGAGGGTCATCCCCAAGGCTCCCGCAGTCGCGGCAATGCGAGCGGGCAAAGCAATGGCATGGCCGGCGAGCAATGCTCCGGCGACGAATTCGAATACGCGCCACCAGGGCAGGTAAAACGTATCCGATCCGCGATCGAGATTCAGCAATGCGCCGGACATCCCGAGATCTCCGGAAAAGTACAATGCCCCCGCGAGGCTCAAAAGGCCGAGCAGGGCCAAGACGATGCGCATGTTTCTTCGGCCGGCGCGTAAAGCCAATGCGGGGACGAGCCAGGGCCAAATGAGGTAAAACTGTTCTTCAACGCCGAGCGACCAAGTATGGAGCAATGGTTTTTGCTCGGAGGCGAGGTTAAAATATCCTTCTTTGCTCCAAAAGAAGAAATTGGAAAAGGACAAAGTCGCGGCCACCGCGCTTGGAGCGAGCTCTTCGAGCTCGTACGGGAGCAGGACAAACCAGCCGGCGATGAGCGTGAGAATGATGACGAGCGCGAGGGTGGGAAAGAGCCGACGAACGCGGCGAATATAGAATTTGGCGACGTCGACTTTGCCGTGATCGTCGCATTCGGTCAGCAACAATCGCGTAATGAGAAAGCCGCTGAGGACGAAGAAGGCATCGACGCCGAGGTACCCGTGCGGGCTCCAATCGGCGCGGGCGTGAAAAACGAGGACGCCGAGCAGGGCGACGGCGCGAAGCCCTTCGATTTCGGGGAGGAAGGCTTCACCGGATGGTTTTGTAGCCGTGGTCGCTTCGGTCATCTTGGTTTCGTCTGGGACGTGGCTGCCGCGGCATTGTCCATTTGGCGCGGGAGATGTCAAGCGTGTCGCGAGGTGAGGGGTGGGGTTCGGCGATGCGTAGGAAGATCGTGGTCAACGCAATAAAAAATCGCGTCAAACCATTCCGCGGCGACCGGTTGCGTGGAAAGGGGCAAACGTGGTCGGAGGAAAAGGTGCAACAAGATTGATCTTGCGGTGAGTTTGCATTACGTGCGGGGCCGGCGTAGGTGAAGACCGTTGCCCCGGTCGATGGTTTGCCCTGGTAAAACTGTAAAAGAAAAGGAGGTCATTCATGTATGCGGAGATCCTCAAACCCGTTGCGGTATTGGCTGTTTGGACCATGTTCATGTGGGGCTGGATGTACGCGACGCGTATTCCCGCAATTTTGAAAGCAAAGATCGATTCGGATGCGCTGGTGAGGAGCGGAGTCAAATCGTTCGATGGTGTCCTTGCGCCGGAGGTACAATGGAAGGCGCACAATTACAATCATTTGCACGAAGCTCCGACGGTATTTTACGCCGTGGCGTTGGCGTTGGCCTTCATGGGTCAAGGTAATGGATTGAATGGCGTGCTGGGCTGGATTTACGTGGGATTACGTATCATTCACAGTTTGGTGCAAGCGACGGTCAACAAGGTGATGCTGCGATTTGCCATATTCGTGCTCTCGAGCCTGGTCCTGATCATGCTTGTGGCGCATACGGTAATCGCGGCGTTCCATCCGTACAAGTGAAGCTTATTCCGGCAGGGGTCATGCGGGGGTACGAGGTCCAAAACGACTTTGTGACTATATTCGGAGTTTGTCGCATGATCCCGAAGGCGATAGGAGATGTTTTCAGCATGCTATGCTCGCGCCCTCGGCTTGGACGCAAGATGCAATCGTGATGGTACGCAGGAGCGTTCATCTTCCAGGATAACACGCAATGGCCAGGTTATGCCGATGCGTTCATTGATTGGATACGACGCAATCGCCTTGTCATAGGATCGTCACGTCTTCGCGATAACATGCAATCACCTTGCGCCCGTCACCATTTCATGGTCCACCCAATACGACCTCATCTTCTACCAAGCTCGTCCGCGTCTTGATGAAAGATGGTCCAATTCGTGCTTGCTCAAAAACCGAAACCTTTTCTGGAGGGAACCATGATGCGCCGCACGCTTCGAACCGCTTTTTCACGTGGCCTTTTACTCTCGGCTGTATTGGCGTTTTCGGCCTGCGGGCCCGATCCGACGCCCACGCCTACTCCGGTTACACCCGACAATCGACAATGGGCCACCGTGGGCCAATCCCTCGAAGTCGCTGCATTGTCTGTCAGTGGCACCGCCGGAGACGACGTTTGGGCTGTCGGCGCCGAAGCTGGAAAAGGTGGCGTCGTGTTGCATTTCGATGGAAATACATGGACCCGAATGCCCTCGGGACAAGCCTACGATCTTTGGTGGGTCACGGCGCTCGCCAAAAATGACGTATGGATAGGCGGCGCGGGGGCGACCATTTTGCATTGGGATGGCACCGCATTCACGCGCATGAAAACACCGGGTTTGGCAGCGGATACCGTGTACGGTATTTGGGCCGCTTCCGCGAATGATGTGTGGGCCGTCGGCAGCCACGCCGGTCGTTATGGTTTCTTGTGGCATTGGGATGGCACCGCATTCACCAACGTGCTTTTGCCCGATGACGTGCAGCTCGATGCAAGCGGCGAACTTCCCGGCCTTTTCAAAGTCTGGGGACGCAATGCAAACGATATCTACGCCGTCGGCGGCAATGGCCTGATGATGCATTACGACGGCAAAGCGTGGAAAGTCATTCCCACCGAAACGACGGAAACGCTCTTTACCGTGCACGGCGATGCCAACGAAATCGTGGCCGTCGGCGGAAGCAGCAACGGCGTCGTCGTCAATGGCGAAGGCAAATTGATCGGGCCCGAATTCGCGCCTCTTCTGCAAGGCGTCGTCAAAGACTCGACCGGTACGACGTGGCTCTCCGGCGAAAAAGGCGTGGTTTACAAGCGCAAAGCCGGCGGGACGTGGGAAGCCATTACGACCGGATTGTCGCAACCGCAATCGTTGCACGCCATTTGGGCCGATCCGCAAGGCTCGGTGTGGACGGTCGGAGGCAATGTGCTGAGCACCCTCGATGCCGGTGTGATTTTCCGACTCGCCGACAAGACCATTGCCACGGTCGACCCGTTGATGCCTGATCCGCCGCCTCCGGCTGTTTGTCCGGCCGGGCGAGAGGATATCCTGCCGACGGGGTCGATTGCGCGGCGTTGGAATGAATTGATGCTCGATTCGATTCGTCGCGACGTACCGAAGCCGGGCGTGCATGCGCGCAATTTGTTCCATACGTCGGTCGCCATGTATGACGCTTGGGCCGCGTATGATGCAACGGCCGACGGATACAAGTTCGTCGAGAAAAAGACTGCGCCGGATGTGGACGAAGCGCGGCGCGTAGCCATTTCGTATGCATCGTATCGCGTCCTGGCGCATCGTTATGAAAAGGCCAACGGCGGACCGATTTCATTGGCATGTTACGATGCCTTCATGGGCGTCCTTGGTCTCGATCCGAAGGATACTCATACCAACGGCGACGATCCCATTGCGGTGGGCAATCGTATTGGTCAAGGCGTCGTCGATGCGTTCGTGGATGACGGGGCCAACGAGGCAAACGCTTATGGCGATACGACGAATTACTTGGCGGTCAATCAACCCTTGTTGGTCGACCGGGCGGGGACGGTGTGCGCCGAGCCCAAGCATTGGCAGGAATTGAATTTGGCGCAAGCCGAAACGCAGAACGGCCTCATCGTGCCTTCCGGCGTGCAAAAGTACATCGGCCCGAATTGGGGGTTTGTCACGTCGTTCGCGCTTCCCCCGGATGCGAATAACGACGGCGTGCATCATGATGTCGCGTTGGTGCCGGATCCCAACATGCCGGAAATGAAGAATTGGGTCGTCGAGATGATCGAAAAAGCTTCGGTGCTCGATCCGAATGAAAAAGCGACCATCGATATTTCCCCGGGAGCTTTCGGCAACAATACGCTCGGGACAAACGATGGAAAAGGCTATGCGCAAAACCCCGTCACCAATGCGCCGTATGCGCCGAATGTCGTGCCATTGGGGGATTTCACGCGCGTGCTCGCCGAGTTCTGGGCGGATGGGCCGAAGAGCGAAACGCCGCCTGGGCATTGGAACGTGGTGGCGAATTTCGCGTCGGATTCGCCGCAGCTCCAGCACAAATTGTGGGGTCAGGGTACGGTCGTCGATCGCTTGCAATGGGACGTGAAGCTGTATTTGGCGCTCAATGGTGCCGTGCACGATGCCGCCATTACCGCGTGGGGCATCAAGCGCGCATATACGACGTCGCGCCCGATAACGCTCGTTCGGTATATGGCGGGCAAGGGGCAATCGAGCGATCCGATGGCGCCTTCGTATGATCCCGGTGGTATTCCTTTGAAACCGGGCGTCATCGAGCTTATTACGGATGCTTCTTCAGCGCCGGGCGAACGCCATTATCATTTGCGCTATTGGAAGGGCCAAGTGGCGATTCGGTCGTGGCTCGGCGAGCCGGGGGATCGTAAAAACGAAGTCGGTCATGTCGGCTGGATGCGCGCGGTCGATTGGATCCCTTATCAACGCCGAACATTCGTGACGCCTGCATTCCCGGGGCTCATTTCGGGGCACAGCACGTTCAGTCGTGCGGCGGCCGAAGTGCTCACGATGTTTACGGGCAGCGCGTATTTCCCGGGCGGATTGGGCGAATACGTCGCGAAAAAGGGCGAATACCTCGTCTTCGAAGACGGCCCGAGCGTCGACGTGCGTTTGCAATGGGCAACGTATTACGACGCTGCGGATCAAGCGGGGCAATCCCGTCTTTGGGGCGGCATTCATATTTGGCCGGATGACGGCCAAGGCCGGCAGCTCGGGAGCATCGTCGGCATTGACGCGGCAAACCTGGCGAAGAAGTATTTCGACGGAACCGCGATTCCGTGATTGATGTGGAAGAGGCTCCATGCCGGGGGAAAACCCGGCGTGGAGCTTTTGCCCGGTGTGAAATAGAGTCTTCGCCGGAGTGAATCAGGTGGCCGCGGGCACTCATCGACGATTGATTGTCGTTTGACAGAGCAAACCCGTCTGGTATCACTTGCCAATGCAGCTGAAGTCTACGGCGCTGATGATCGCGGCCATGCCCGCCTTTATCGCCGCTTGTGCCGAACGCCCAACGTCGAACCAGGGTTCGCAAACGTTGTCTTCGTCGGCCTCTGCGGCAATGCTGAACGACGCAACCCCGCTTCTTTCCGCGTCGAAGGCTCCTCCGAGTGTTCCTGCGCCATCCGCAATGCATAACGAGCCGGCCAAGAAGCCTACGGGACCCATCATGAAGGCAATGAAGGTTTTTCTGAAGGCGCGAGGCGACGATGCCGAGGGAGCGACGAGCGCGTATTTCTTGTTCGTAAAGGACCAACGCATGAATTCCGTGCCCGCCGATGAAATCGTGTATACGGCGTTGACGCTCAATACGGATCAAGGCACCGGCGCCGGATCCTGGTGGCTGTATGCAATCAAGGGACAAACCGTGACGTCGCTGGGGACGCTCGAGAGCCTGAACGAGGATTGCGTTCGCTTGTTTCGAACGAAGCAGGGCGTTACGGTTTTTCGGCGCTTTTGGAGGCAATTGATCGATCCTACGCCCGAGCAGGCGCATACGGGGACGTTTGAGGATGTAAAACTCACGCCCAAGGGTTTGCAGCGTCAAGCCGAGTCGGCGAAGGTCGATTTTGAAACCAAAAAAGGCGCTGCTATTTGGGACATGGGCAAAGCTGACAAGTATCGCTGCGATGTGGAGGTTTTTTGTACGACGGGCAGTTGTGAGCTTGAAAAGGAGGAGGATGATGATTGAGCACGCAATGCATCACAATGTCGATGCGTCAATGCCGCGAATCCCATTGAGCTTTGAAGCGCGACTTTCCGAATCCCAATCGATCGCGTAAACCATCGCTCAGCGTTCCACAAATGGTCAGATGGCTCATGGTCTGTTCGATACTGCGCGCGTAGCTCTGCCGCATCTTCGCAGACTTCGGGCAATCTGATACAGGCATCATCGAGCAAGAGAACAGCTTTGAAATCGTTCTCCTCTACGCCATCGCCCTCGAGATACCGAATTGCCAATGAATAACACGCCCAGCCATAACGATGGCGACACGCGTCCTCCATGAGTTGGAGTGGGCAACCATTTTTTCATTACTTGCCCAACCTAATTTGTGGATTTCCGCCGGATTGGGCTCGTTCGGCTGCACAAAATGCGCGCGGATTCCGAAGACGCGGTCGTTGCGCAGGCGCGCCGAGCGCGATCCCATTGAGGTTGGGGATTCTGCGCATGTACAAAAGCTGCGATCCCTTATGGGTTGCAACGAAACGTCGATGGACATTTTCTGCGATCCCATTCGGGTTGCGACGTTTGGTCATGCGTGGCGAGCGGGGATCCTACGCGGGATGCAGTTGTCGAGTGCGTACATGCATCTGCGGGGCGTATGGGGGTGCGAGGTTTGCGCGGACCGGCGGGGCTGAGTCGCAATGGGTGTACGGGTGTTGTGCCAAAAACTTGCGCACCTCGTTGAGCCGTGTTCGCATGGGTGCATGCGTGCACGGGGCTGGGCGTGGTTTCTGCAATTTGCGCAATGGCTGGCGTGTTTATCGCTGATAACATCGTTATGGGGATGTGCGGCGCCGTATGAAATCGTGCCGTCGTCGAATTTGCCGACGTCGTATTTGCCGACGTCGGCGCAATTCGAGGCGGAGACGGAGCGATTGGCGCTGCC
>CAYSYX010000314.1:0-981 GCA_964435055.1 uncultured Polyangium sp.
GACAGCTCGTCTGTTACCCCATCTTGCAGCTGCCGCCCGGTCGTCAGGACGTACGCAAGTATGTGCGCGCGTTGTCCGAGGTGATGATCCTGTTTGCCCGGGAACACGGGGTCGAAGCAGGAGTGGTGGACGGGTTGATCGGGGTATGGGTGGATCGGGCCAAGCACACGGAATGGGCGGGTTCGCCGTGGGCCGAGGATTTGGCGAAAATCGGCGCGATTGGAGTGCGTTTGTCCCGGTGGGTGACCATGCACGGGTTTGCCCTGAACCTCTCGGTCAACTTGGCGGCGTTCACCTGGATCATTCCGTGCGGCATTTCCGACCATGGAGTGACGTCGATCCAAGACCTGACGGACCGGGCGCCTTCGGTGCGTGATGCGGCGTTTGCGGTGCGCGGGGCTTTGTCGAAAGGCCTGGATTTGCCGATTGGCAACGTGGAAGACCTGTCGGAAGAGCCGGATTTGCTGCGAGTGTTGGTCGGCGACGAACTGGCTGCGACGGCTCGATCGATGGTTCTCGCTGAAAACTAGGACGTGGCACGATTGCCAATCCGTGTGCTACGGTCGCGCCGATGTCGGTCTTGACGGCAAGTGTGCTTGGTTTGGGCTTGGGCCTGAAGCACGCGTTTGAAGCGGATCATGTCGCGGCGGTGTGCACGTTCATCGCGCGTGGAGGCACGGTCGCGCGGGCGGCGCGTTCGGGCGCGTTGTGGGGCTTGGGTCACGCCGTGGTGCTGACGCTGGCGACTGGATCGCTCATTCTGGCGGGAATTTCGGTACCCAAGTCGATCGAGACGGTGCTCGACGTGGCCGTTGCCGTGATGTTGGTCGGGCTGGGTATTCACGGCTTGGTCCGGCGGCAGAAGTTCCAGGACGAACCGGCCGTGACACCTGCTCGGCGGCCTTTTTTCGTCGGGCTCGTGCATGGAGCATCGGGGACGGCGGCGCTCACGTTGCTGGTTGCGAGCACGATGAGCACGCG
>CAYSYX010000314.1:991-11032 GCA_964435055.1 uncultured Polyangium sp.
ACGATCCGGGCGATGCGGGCGCGGATGGAATCGACGCGGGCTGCGGCGCTGGTGTTTGTCACGGTGTTCGGCTTCGCGGCGGTCGTGGGCATGGCGCTTGCCGCGATGTTGCTGGCGTTGCCGATGCGTTCGTTGGCGCGCGTGTCTCCGACGTGGATGCCTTATGTGCAAATGCTGACGGCGCTGGTCTCGATTGCCGCAGGGATCTCCATCGTCGTGTAGATCGACGCCGGATTCATGCGGCGTGCATGCAAATCGACTAGAGAAGGCGTGTGGCCGAGGCGTTGAAGGGACAAACGGTTCTACGAAGGCAAACCATCCTTCGACGGACGTATTTCGGGGCGGGATTGTTTGTCCTTTTCGCGCTGGCCATCGCGATCCCCGAAACGCTCTTGGCGCGCGGAACGAAGCAGGCGCTGACCTGTTTTTCCAAATACGCCGAACCTCGCGGTCCGGAATCTCCGGCGTGCGCCGATGCGGCAAAACTCTTGCGAATCCCGCGGCGTTTTCCATGGACCGCGAATCGAGCGTGGTTCCGCATCGAGGAACACGGCGTGCGTCTCGCCCACAACGAGTACGTCGATGCAGCCGTGGGCAAACCCAGTCGTGATGCGCTGAAGCTCGCTGCGGAAGCCATCGAGCATCAGGACGCTGTCGTCACGAACGGAACGAAACGCCTCAAAATGGCGGAGCTTGGCCCTTCCATCGGGGTGCCGGATTTGGGGCGCGAAGCGGACGAGCTCGGGGATCGACAAACCCTGCTCGAACGCGGTGAACAGTGGTTCAACTGGCGAGTTCGTCTTTCCACACTGCGTAAAGCTCTCGTGTCCGGCGACTTCGAAAAAACCAAGGCGCTCGCCAAACGGTATGCCGTCGACGATCCCTACGATCCGGACATTCGCACGGCGGTTGCTTCGGTTTTGTGCATGGGACCCGACCCGGAGAAAGGCGCCGGCATGCTGGCGTCGATACAGAGCGATCGGGCCTCACGTCGTTACGAAGGTTTGTCCCGTGACTACGGCGAAGTTCGGGCGCTCTTGACAGCTTGTCTCGCCAAACGCTCCCTGCCCCCGCCGCCGATCCCCACCGAATCGACTGCCGGCAGCGCCGATGCCATCGAGCAACGCGCGGCTCTACGCCTACGCCTTGCGGGCACCCCTGCGGCCGAGGCATCCCGCACCTTGGCCGTCGCCACGATCGTGCGGCTGCTCGACGGAGGCCCGCGGAATCCGGGAGCGCGCTTGGCCTTGCTGGCAGCCTTGGTCGCGTCGACGTCCGACCTCGATCCCGCCAAGATCATTCATTACTCCAAACCGCAATTCGACGAAGGATCGTTTGTCCCGTCCACAGCCCTCACCGCGCTCGAATGGGTCAATGATCATCGTCCAGCCGCGGGTGACGCGGAACCTCCCGTGCTTCTGCCCGGGTCCACGTATCTCATTGCAGCTCATACGATTGAGACGATCGCCGAAAAGCAGAAGGAAGAAGCCGACAAACCGCCGGCCAAGGATGACGACGGCGACGATCCGATCGACTTCGACAAACGGCGCAAGGATCTGGCTAGAATTCGCGGCGCGTTTCTCCTGGAAGCCGCCGCGTCACTCACGCGCGACGGCGCGATGGACGACGCCCTCAAAGCCGTCGATGACGCCGTCGGCGCGCTCGGACTGCACGCGCACGAACGAAGTCTTTTGAGGTCCAATGTTTATTGGTTGAGCGGAGATCGCGAAAAGGCCCTCAATGCCATCGAGTACGATGGTGGCAGCATTCATTCGGGCACGGCGGATCGGCACCTCATGGCGGTCATGTCGATGCAAACCGCCGAGCTGGCGATGTCGCTGGGAAAAACCGATATCGCCAAACGCTCCTCAAAGCTCGACGACGACGGAGGTCTGAAGAACGATCCGGCACTCTACGCCCGTAGTCGCTGGATGCAGGCGGCCTTGGGTGAAGTGCACGGCGAACCACCGATCATGGAAACGCTGCGAATGCCGCAACCATTTCCTTCGATGGGGTTTGCTCATCCAAACGCTCCCTGGCGCGTTGGCGACCAAGACAAACGCCGGGCGTTGCTCGATCAAGCCCTGGCGCCGTGGGTAGGTTTGGCCGGGGCGACTCCGGAGCTTCGTCGCGCCGGACGTTGGGCGGCCATGCGTGCCCGCGGAGATGCTCCTCCGTGGCTCGCCGTGCATGCGCTCTTGGCGAGTCGGTTGTTGGGGCCCGGTGAAGGCGACGTCGAAGTTTGGCTCGACGCACTTCTCGCATTGGACGAACGACGTTTTTCGCTGCGCTCGTACGCGTTCGCGCGCGCGGAAGCCGCTCGTATGCGCGGGGATATGGCCACCGCCGCGACCTGGGACGGACGCTTCCGCACGCTGTGCAAACTCGCCGCCGAAGTGCCGCACTACGAGTTCACGCGGATGCTCGACATCTGACCGCTCTTCAAAACATGCTACACGCTCGGATATGCGAGCTTTCCGAGCGCTCTTGTCGTTTTCCGCGGTCTTCGCGGTGGTTGCTGCATGGTCCTGCGAAGCCGAGGCGTACGAACGCCAATGGCAAGCGGCGTTTGGTCTTGGTTACTCCCAGCTGTACAACGGCGGAGGAACCGGCGCGGCGAAGGGTGTTCTGCCTGGATTCGGCGCCAACCTGGGCCTTTCGTACGGCATCAACGACGCGTTCAACGTCATCACGCACGTGGACTTCAGCCTGCAACCCGGAGCGACGCCGGTGTTTGTCGCGGGCGGAGGCGCGGGCATCGCCTACGTGCTCGACGTGTTGCAATGGGTCCCTTGGCTCGGTGTCACCGTCGACGGGTATGGAGTGACGGCGCTCGCCCCGTGCGTCTCGACGAACGATCTTTCGTGCTCCAACGGTCGCTTGGGTTTTTCCGGCCTCGGCGGCATCGACTACCAAGTCTCCCGAAGCTTCTCGATCGGCGGCAACGTGCGCTACGGGTTGCTGCTCCTCGGCAATCAAAACGCGGTCGACCAAACGCTCGCGGTCTCGCTTCGCGCCCAATATATATGGGGTTATTGAAGTAGTACCTCGACGCAGGGATTTGATTGGTTGAATTCCTGTAGGGGCGCGATTCATCGCGCCCCATGAAACGCCTTCAGCGGGCGCAATAAATCGCGCCCCTACAATCGGCGTTCTAAAAATTCGCGTCCTCGATCGAACCGGTCCAAAGCCCTGCGTTCAGGTAGCAACTCGTTTGGGGACAAACGAACGTCAGCCGCGCCGTTTGCTGGGTGGTCCGGCTTGAGAGCGGCGGCGTGTCGACGGGGGTGCTGAAACGCTGGGGACGCCGGAGTCGTTGTGCACCGCGCCCCCTTTTCGGCGCGGCGTCGGGGGAATGAGGGACGCAGCAAGGGCCGAACCGCGCTCGGTGGAGGCCATCATGTCGGCTTCGGACAAGGGCGAAGCATCATGGGCGAGGGTAATCGGTGCCGGAGCACGAATGGCGACGGGCTGATTTCCCACAAGGAGGTTGGGTTTGGCCGTCCAACCATCCCGTTTCGTCGTCGGGTGTTGCTCGAGCGTGGCCATGTCGGCTCGTGAACGCTTGGAAGACGCCGGACCACCTTTGGAGCGTTTGGACGAAGGCGGAGGTGTTGCGGCAGGTAAAACCACGCGCACGAGCGCACCTCCCAAATCCGAGCGCGTGATTTCGAGCGTTCCGCTGTGCGACGCAACGATGTTTCGCCCGAGCAGCAGCCCCAACGAGTCCTTGGACCGTGTCGAACGAAGCCGAGGTGTTTGTCGATGCTCCGTGGACGAACCTTTGCCCGAATGTTCGACGACCACCGTCACCTTCGACTTATCACGCGTCACGGTGATCGAAGCCATCTGCATCTGCGCCGCCGGAGCTGCGGGATTGTCGGGTTTGTCCTCGCGCCCGCACGCGTCGATGCCATCGAGCACCAGACCGAGCACGAGCTGCCGAATTTCGCTGCGTTTGCCGCGGACCAAGGGATCCGAGCCCGGTTGCACGGCGACCAACACATCGACGTTGCGACTGCGCGCGGCAGGTTCGACGTGACCAACCACTTCGTACACGACCGACGCCACATCGATGGTCTCCGCGGCATTTTCATCGATCGCGGCCAGTAGACGCCCGCTGCTCATCCGCGCGACCATCAGCGCGCTCGCCGCTTCCTCTTGAAGTGGCTCGAGCTCACGGATCACAGCAACCGCTCCGGGATGACGAGCCCGCAACTGCTCGATCCACTTTTCCTGATGGTTGATGAAGGACGTCAACTGGGACGAAACCGTCCGCAGATCATCGGCACACCCCAGCGCCAACGCTCCGAGCGTCGCCAATCGAGTCAGTTTCTCGTCCACATCGGAGAGAGAATTCGGGCCTTCGATCGCAGGTGTTTCTTCCGTCGCTGCCTTGGTCTTGGCGATGAACAAGGCCATCACGTTGGTCACGGTCTCCAGCACTGCGATTCGTTGCGGGCTCAAGTATTCCACCGACGGCGCTCCGATGGAGATGACGCCCAAAACATCGCGACCGATCATCATCGGCGCCGAAGCGATCGCGGTCCAACCCGAGCTGCGAAGCACGGCGGCGGAAACACGCGTACCAAACATCGTCGTCGTGTCTTCTTCCACGATCATGCGGCGGCGTTTGGCGACGTTTTGAGCGACAAACCACGCCGGTGCGGCGCTGGAAATCGAGCCGATGTGCGCACGCATCGCCGGAGGCAAACCCTCTTCGGCAGCCAGCTCGAGACCACTCGGCGTGACCTCGTGCACCACCCCCGCATGCAGACCGGTTGCCGAAAAAATGCAGTTCAGCGCTTCCGCGTAAAACCCCCCCGTCGTCGTTCGCGTCAGCGAACTCGACAGTTCGAGTAATGCGGTGAAGGGATTGTTCGGAGGCTGAGAGGGAATGTTGGTACGGCGAACCGCCATGCCCGGAGGCTAGCGTTGATTCAGGCGACAGGTCTATGCATCGTCGGGCGTGAACTCGACGGTGATCCGCCAAGTTCCTTTTCGTTCGGCACTGCCTGCGGGCACAAAGTCAGCGATTCCCAAGACTTTGCCGCCATCGGTTTCATCGGGCCGTTTGGCAAAACCATCCCACTCGGGCGCGATGACGTGCCAATGATTGGGCAGGGTGGTGGTCTTGCTGATGGGCATGTTCACGGAGGAGGACAGGTGATGCCGCTGCAATCCTCGCTGGCGGGATCGAAGTCGGCGCACTTGTTGCTCGGCTCGATGTCCCAAGTGCAGTAGTTCAGATAGTTGAAACCATCGATCGACTTCCACTTGACCGCGGTGTCGGAGAACATCGGGCCGGTGTAACACGTCTGTTTGTCATAGCCACGATAGTAGAGTTTGTCCGCGACGCGAAGGTTGCTGGTCGCCAGGGTGATTTCGCCGAAGTTGTTGACGACGACCATGCCGGGGCCACCACCGGGGTCCGGCTGCGGAATGGGCGTCGACTCGATGCCGACACGAACCTTCACGCCGCCCCACATATCGTGAAATGCCGTGTCCGTCGGCGAGGCCAGTTTGGCGACGTCTTCGGGCGTGGTGAAGGCGTGCGGCGTGGGCGGAGTCGCGGTGCCGGTCTTCTCGACCTTGCAGGCATAAGCGATCTGACGTTGCGAAACTTTGCTGTCGGTGGGTTTCACGCATTGGCTCTTGAGCAGGAAGTAGTCTGCGACGCCGATGACGTCGACGACGTCACCAGGTTTGATGTCGTCGGGAATCGAATCGCCGGTAGGCGGATCGTTCGCGGCACGATTGCTGATCTTGCCGCAATAGGACTTCATGGTCATCGGATCGACGACGGCGTCGCTGCCTTTGCTCACGACCATGATGCCCGAGTATTCCTTCGTTTCCGCGAGGTCCGGAGCCGACACGAAGACGCCGAAAAGGCATGTGCCGGACTGAGATCCTTTGGACACCAAGAATTTTTGGCTCATTGCGACGGCGCCTTTGACTTGCACCGGCGAACCCGTGTTCACAAAGCCGGCCGCCTTGGGATTGGTGATTTGCTCGATCGTCACCACGGAACCGTCGCACGCGGGAGCGCTGCCACCCGCGCCGCCACCGCCGCCGGCTCCACCTGCGCCGCCGGTATTTCCCGAGGTTGAAGACGAACTCGAGGACGTCGTCGTCAATCCATCACCACCCGAGCCGTTGCCCCCGGTGCCGTTGTCCGGCGGTACGTCCCGACAACCAGCCATTGCTGTAGAAAGCCCAACAACGAGCGTCGCAGCCGCACTCAACACACACCACTGCTTCTCGATGAACATCGGCCAAACCTCCTGCCTGCTGAACACACCACAAAAGAAAGACCGGAGCAGCGTAACACGTCCCTTTGGAGCTTTCCGTGGCGGCCATGAAATTCGTTCACGTTCGTACGATTGCCTGTTTGCACGCGCGCCTCGCCAACGCAACGCGTCATGGCGGATGAAGAATTGGGGATCGAATGACGCGGGATCTTTGGGACGAGGATGGGAATAAAATCGGAAAAGTGGGGTTTTGGGCCGGCGAGTTGACGTCGAGGCGTTGACAGGGATCTCACTGCCGCTAGGATGCGCGCCGTTCGCCCGGGAAAACGTTCGCAAAACCGGGCCGGGCGCGCCGCCGTGCGGCTTTGGCGGAAGCTCGTTTTACCCATTGTTCAGCGAACCAAGGGGGGCGCGAAATAGGGCGCCCCATCGTTCAAGGAGGTCGGATTGTCTACCGACGTGATGATCGAGGCCAATGGACTCACCAAGCGATACGGAGCGTTTCGCGCCCTGGACAAGGTGAGTTTCGAAGTCCACCGGGGCGAGGTGGTGGGCTTTCTCGGCCCGAACGGCGCCGGCAAGTCCACAACGATGCGCATCCTCACCTGCTTCATCTCGGCCACCGGCGGGATGGCGAAGGTGCATGGACATGACGTATTCGACGAACCGCTCGAGGTTCGTCGGAAAGTCGGCTACTTGCCGCAGCGTGCCCCACTTTATGGAGAGATGAACGTTTGGGAGTACCTGACGTTTGTCGCGGACATGCGCGGGCTCGACCACGGAACGTTCCGCAAGCGCATGAAGAACATCGTCGAAGTCTGCGGCCTGGCCACGAGCCTCGGCAAAGACATTCGCGACTTGTCTCACGGTTATCGTCAACGCGTGGGTTTGGCACAAGCTCTCGTGCACAACCCCCCGATCCTCATCCTGGACGAACCTACGAGTGATTTGGACCCCAACGAAAAGGCGGAGGTCATTCGTTACATCCAGGAGATCGGCAAAGAGCGCACGATCTTGCTGTCGACGCACAATTTGAACGAAGTCGAGCAAGCATGTGCCCGGGCGATCATCGTTTCAAAAGGACGAATCGTTGCCGATGGCGCGCTCGATCAGATTCGCGCACGTACGGGCAAAGTTCGTTACGTCGTGACTGTCCATGAAAAACGCGTCCTCGAAGGTGGCTCGGCAAAGAAGCCCCCGAGCGTCGAAGAAGTGCAGGCTGCCCTGGAAAAACTCCCGGGAGTGACCAGCGTGGCGGAGCTGCCGACGGACGACAAAGCTCACAGCTTCCAAGTCATGGGCGCTCAAGACGGCGACATTCGCCCCGAGCTGTTCCAGTTGATGGTCGCCAAAGGCTGGTTGCTCCTCGAAATGCGCCGCGAAGCGCAGAAACTCGAAGACGTCTTCAAGGCTCTCACTCGCAGCGATGAACGCAAAGATCGCGGTCGTCCCATCGTGGACGAACCCGACGAAGTCGCCGAGGAAGACGAGGACGAAGGCGAAGAGGAAGAAGCGTCCGAAGAAGAGGAGTCCGACGAGGACGAATCGGAAGAGGGCGAAGACGAGGATGAAGGCGAAGACGAGTCCGACGACGAGGACGAGTCCAACGACAAGAAGAAGAAGGGCTGAACGTCGATGGGCACTACATTCATCATCGCGAAGCGCGAGTTTCGCTCGAACTTCGACTCACCTCTGGCCTACGTGGTGATCTGTATCGGTCTCCTGCTCGTGGGCTTTTTGTTTTTCTCGTGGTGGAACGGCGGGTTTTGGCAGGCGGATCGCACGAGTTTGGCCGGGCTGTTTGCTTTGGCTCCGTGGCTTCTGCTCGTCGTCGCCTCCGTCGTTTCGATGCGCGTGATGGCCGAAGAAAAACGCAGTGGAACGTTGGAACTTTTGATCACGCTTCCCGTGCGCGATCACGAAGTCATCCTCGGCAAATTCCTCGGCGCGTTCGGCCTGGTTCTCGTGCTGATCGCCGCCACGACGCTCTACCCGATCATGATGTTCAAAGCTCCTTGGAACCTCGGACCTTTGGACATGGGTCCGGTGATCAGCGGCTACCTCGGGTTGGTCCTGTACAGCGCTTCGGCCGTCTCGATCGGCTTGCTCATCTCGAGTTTGACCGAGAGCCAAGCGATCGCGTTTTTCCTGACCGCGGTCACGCTGTTTTTCCTCCACGTCGTCGGCAACGTCGCCGGCAGTTTGCCCTGGCCATGGGCGAAAGACGCCGTGGATTTCATCAGCTTCAACTCGCGACTCATGCCGTTCACCAAAGGCATGATCAACACCCGTGACATCGTCTACTTCGTCTCGATCACCATCGGCAGCCTGATGGTCGCCTTCCGGGCGCTCGAGCGACGGAAGTGGGCGTGAGGAGAATGGCGATGGAACGCAAAACAAAAGCCCGAGCCGAGACCAGTGTTTATCTGCTCCTGGTCGCCGTGATCCTCGTCATGGCCAACGTCATTTCGTTTGGCGCGTACAAACGCATCGACATGACGAAGAGCGAACGCTTCACCCTCTCGAAGGGTTCGGCGCGCTTGGTCAAAGAAGGCCTGAAGCAAGATCTTCAGATCGACATCTACGTCACGCGCGGTTTGCCCAAGCACGAGGCATTCATCCAAGATCTCAGCGATTTGATGGGTGAATACGAAACGGCTTCCGGGGGCAAACTCCACTACACGATCATCGAGCCCAAGACGGACGAACAAAAGACGGCCGCCAAAGAAGCGGGCCTGCAAGAAGCGGCCTTCGGCGAAGGCAGCGAAACGGGACGCGATCAAGCGACGATTTCGCGCGGCTTCATGGGTATGGCGTTCAAGTACGGCAGCGAAAAGGAATCGATTCCGATACTTTCGCCCGACTCGTCGCAAGGTTTGGAATTCTGGATCACGAACAAGATCCGCGAACTGCGCGATCGCGCCGATAACCTCTCGACCAAGATCGGCGTCATCACGGGCAAAGACGAGATCAAGTTGACGGACACGAACCTCGTGGCTGCTCAAGGTGGTCGCGGTGGTCCGTCGATGAAAGGCATCCTCGATCAGGCGTTGCCGTTCTACAAAATCGAGGAAGTCGACCTGCAAAATGGCGATGCCGAGATCAACAAAGAGCTCGCGGGCATCATCATCACGCAGCCCGGCAAGGACTACACCGAGAAGGAGCTGCGTCGCATCGACCAGTTCTTGATGGAGGGCAACAAGTCCCTCGTGGTGTTTGCCGGCGCGATCAACCTCAAGGCTTCCGACGCGGCGATGAAGGCCGAGCTCAACACGCACGGCCTGGAAAAACTTCTCGACGGTTACGGCGTCGAGATGAAGAAGGAAGCGATCATGGATTGGGGACGCACGATGCGTATTCCTTTCCAAACCCAATCGGGCGGTATCGGCTGGGTACGCATGCACGGCGTCGTGCAGCTCCAGCACGAAGCGGGCCTCGAAGAAGCCGAGCAAACGCTTGATTCTTCGTTCGCCGGCTTCTTCCGCATCGACGAACTTTCGTTCCCCTTCCCCTCGACCTTGGTGGCTCACCCGGACAAACAGCCCGCGGCGAAGATGCAGGTCGTCGCGCGTTCGACGCCGAACACCACGGTGGAATCGGCCGACACGATCGACTTGAAGTTCACGAACGACATCAAGGCGAAGGGTGAGTACGGTCAACGCGCCATGGCGATCGTGCTCGAGGGCAAACTCAAGAGCGCGTTCACGGGCGACAATCAGGGCGTCGAAGCGCCGGGCGAGTCGAAGGACAAGAGCCGCATTCTCGTCGTGAGCGCGGCGCAGTTCTTGGC
>CAYSYX010000315.1:0-11021 GCA_964435055.1 uncultured Polyangium sp.
ATCCATGCCGCCGCAATCGATGTCCGTCTCGGTGCCGTTTTTCACCGTGTCCACGCACTTGGGCGGCACGCAGGCGTTCATCACGCACACACCGCTCATGCAATGGGTCGACGACGTGCATTCAACGCATTCCCCCGTGCCGTCGCAGAACTGACCACCGTCCGAGCTGCATTCGGCACCGGCGCCCTTCGACGTGTTCATCGGCACGCCGCCGACGCATGTGTCCGTCGTGCATTCTTTGTTGTCGTCGAAGATGTCCGTATCGTCCGGCTCGGTCGTCACCATGCCCATGCCGTCGCAAACTTCGCGCAGGCAGTCCTTCGCCGTCGCGTTGCCCACGGCTGTTCCTGCGGGCATATCCGACGTCCCACACACTCCCGAGACGCAGGTTCTGATTCGACAAACCGTGTCCGTTCCGGGACAATCGTCGGCCTTGGTGCACTCGGGGCCGCTGCCGCCGCTCCCCCCGCTGCCTCCGGCATTCTGACCGATTTGGTTTCGATCCGCGCGTGCGATGAACTCGCAGCCCGCCGACGACACGAGCAGCATGGCCATCAGCCCAAAGCTAGATGCTGCAATCGCATTCTTAGCAGAACGTCTCCCTCGACTCATGCTGGTCTCCACATCGGCGCCAAGCGCTCAAGACATGCCCACACCCGTTGTGTCGGCATGGTTTGGACAATCATTCCCCCGCAAATGACCACAGTCGGAAAAACGGGTCAAGAGGGACTACGAGGTCCCGAAACAAATCCTGAGGTTCGTCCTCGTACGCCAAACGCTGGAAAAGCGAGAAAACATACGGCCAAACACGGGCCGTTCGTCGAAGCGGCACCGCTCAAGGCCGGCTCTTGCGGCGCAAGTAGAAAAAATCACGCGGCGCAGGCTTCGAGATGTACCCATCCTTGGTGTATTCGACCTTGTCGATCAGCGTCGAAACTACGTTTGGCGGCGATGATCGGTCGTACAAGAGAAACCTCGTGTACGACCAGTTGATGTCGAGCTCCGCCACGTCGACGGCTCCCGCCGCTTGCATCGCGAGCGCCAAGTCACGCGCCCAAATCCATTCCCCGATCCCGAAGTACAACGTTTGTCTTGACGCATCAAGCCCGAGCGCCGTGCGACGAATCTCCCGTTTGCCGCCAATCGCCGCTCCCCACAACCGCGCCGTGTCCTCGTTGATGAGCCGAGCATCCGGCTTGCCGCCTTCCACCAAACAAGGTGGAGTTTGTCGGTAAGAACGAAGCCGCGACGCCTGCGGAACGAGCGTCCGATGCGTCGCGATCCGCAACGAACCGTCATCGATGAACGCAACTGAACATGCGTCCTCTCGCGGCGTGACGAAGTCATCGCCGTTGATGCGCGCTCCCCACTGCCCGTGCTTCGTCTGAAACCCGCCGTTGAATACCGCAATGAGCGACGACAAGTCCTCTTTCGGAACCAAACCGGGACGACGTTCCACGGGCACCGTCTTCGAAACGGGCTCTTCCGTTCCCGCCGCCAGCACAAGGTCCACGCGGCGCAAATCCACGGCGAGCACAACGACGACCGGATCCTTTTTGTACGGATGCGGATGAACGATTGTCCTGGCCACCGCGTTCGTCCCCGCCGCAGCGCCTTCCTCCAGCAACGCGTAGACGCCATCGCCGGGTTTGGCCGAGCGTTGGTGCGGCGGGGCAAACGATGCGGGCGGAAAAGGTGGCCCGGACGAACTCGGCGGCGAAGGCTCACCCGCCGACGAGGATGCCGACGCGGATGCCGACGCGGCGGGCGTCGGGGGCATCGCGGAATTGATCGCCGCCGGCACGACCGTCGTGCTCGCGACCGGGACCGCAGATTGAACAGGTTCGACGACGCGTTCGGGCCCCACCGGCGCAAGTTTGTCCGATGGAACCGGTGTGCCCGGACCGCACGAAACGAGCGCAAAACCAAGGACCGCCCACGTAAGGAAGAGCTTCATCGCGCCGCGCCCATTAGCACGCCGAAGGCCCGTGTGCACCTCGGCAAACGTTTTGACGACGTACGATGCACAATGAGAAGAAGCTGGAACGCGAAAACATCCATCATGGAGCGAATGCGTGATGAGGCGCTCAGGCGTTGCGCGATTTCGGGCGAAATTTCCGCATGAACCGCTTCCCTCGCGCTCGATAAGCCGCTACGGCTTTCAACGGGTGGCGTCTCGTTTTTGACAGGTCGCGAGACGCACTGGCCATCCATGCCTTTGGAGGATTCGATGAAGCGTTCGGCTCGTTGTCTTACCCTGCTCGGGGCGCTGCTTGGAGCTTCGTTTGCTCACGCGAAAGAGCTGCCTAATTTCGATGCTTCCTTTCACGAGACGTCCGTGAACGTCTCGGCACCGGTTGTCCGGTCAAACACCGGACCAAAACTCTCCGTGGCTTCCATGGATGCTCGCCGGGGAGTTCCTTCGTTTGTCTGGGCGCCACGCGACGCGTCGCCGCCCGCGGGCCTGAAAGCCCCCGCCTCGGCCGATGTTTCGGCTCGTCGAGCGTTGTCGATGGCGGCGCCGCGGCTCGGTTTGTCCGCAGGCGCGGTCGATTCCGCAATTCTTGAGGAAGTCGACGATTCCGGAAACGGCGGGATTCTCGTCCGGTTTGTCCAGGAGATCGACGGGATCGAAGTCTATCGCAGTCGTGCGACCGTCGTGCTGGATCGCGATCATCGGTGGGTCGCCGCGTCGAACAGCCTGCACCCGGAAGCCATTGCGGGAAACAAACGCATCTCGCGCTCGTTCGCGATTACACCCGAAGACGCCATTGCGAGCGCTTTGCACGATCGCCATGAAATCACCGTTCCGCTCGAAAATCTCGTCCCTGTCGGTCAGGCCGATCGGTATTCGAAGTTCAATCTTCTGCCGGTATCGGACATCGAATTCGCCGGCCCGTCGCGGGTGAAAAAAGTCTACTTCCCCTTGGGCAAACAACTCGTTCCGGCTTATTTCCTCGAGATGCGCACGAAACGAATCGACGAAAACGATTCCGATGCGTACGCCTACGTCATCGCCGCCAACGATGGACGTGTGCTTCTGCGTCAAAACTTGACGCATGCGTTTTCGTATCGCGTCTGGGCCGATCCGAAATTCCAAAATCGCCCGACGGACGGCCCGCAAGCCGATTACAATCCCAATCCCGTCGGCGTTCCCAATGGTTCGTCTCCGCCTTACGTCGCCCCCGTGCTCATTTCCATGGACGGATTCAACAAGAATCCCAACGGCACGTTCGATCCATGGTTACCCGCCAATGCCACGACGACGTCGGGCAACAATGTCGATGCTTACGCCGACCGGTCGAATGGTGATGGATTCACACCCAATTCGAACGATACGCGGGCGACCACGACCTCGGCCGCCACGTTTGACCGGACTTATGACCCGGCGCTGGATCCGGCAGCCAACCAAAACCAGGTCATGGCGGCCGTGACCCAATTGTTTTACACGACCAACTACCTGCACGATTACTGGTACGACTCGGGGTTCGACGAGGCCGCAGGCAATGCGCAAGCCAATAACTTCGGTCGTGGAGGTGTCGGTAATGACGCCATGCGGGCCGAGGCCCAGGACTTCAGCGGCACCGACAATGCCAATATGCAGGCGCTGGCCGATGGCGAATCGCCCATCATGCAAATGTATGTATGGACAGGCGCCTCCACGGGAAGCGCGACCCTGAAAGCGCTCAATCAATCCTTCGAGGTCGGCATTGCGGAATTCGGACCAGCGAACTTCGATACGACGGCGCTGTTGACGCTCGTGAATGACGGGACAAACCCCGCGGGCGACGGATGTCAAGCCATCACGAACAACATCACGGGCAAGATCGCGGTCATTGATCGCGGCTCGTGCACCTTCGAGCGCAAAGCGGTGAACGCGCAAAGCGCCGGGGCGCTCGGCATGATTCTCGTCGATAACCAAAACAACACCACGCCTCCGGGCTTGGGCGACGACGCGAACATCAATACGCCGCTGTCGATAGGCATCGTTTCCGTCACGCAGGCCGACGGCGCGGCATTAAAACAAGCCATTCAGGCGGGCAACGTCACCGGCACCATTACGCGCACCGGCAGCGCGGCCGTACAACGCGATGGAACCATCGATAACCTCATCGTCAGCCACGAATGGGGCCATTACATTCACCTGCGCCTGGTGCCGTGTGGGACCAACCTATGCAGCGCCGAAAGCGAAGGCTGGGGCGACTTCTTCGCTTTGCACACGAGCGTTCGCGAAGGCGATAACCTCGACGGAACCTACGCGATCGGGACCTACGCAACGGCGTCGCTTGGCGACAGCGGATATTTCGGCATTCGGCGTATACCGTATTCCGCGGATATGGCGAAGAACGCCCTCACGTTCAAGCATATCGCCGATTCGGAGGCATTGCCGAACAATCACCCCGTCCAGGATGTCCCCGCGCCCAACTCCGAAGCTCACAATGCCGGAGAAATTTGGGCGACGATGATGTGGCAAGCCCTCACCGATATGCTCAAGCGTTCGCAAGGCCCCGGAGCTCCCTACACATTCGAAGAAGCTCGACGCCGCGTCGCCGATTATGTCGTCAAAGGCATGAAATTGGCTCCCGCCGATCCCACGTTCCTCGAACAACGCGATGCCATTCTTGCCGCCGCCGCCGCGTCGGATATCGAAGACATGAAAGTGATCGCCAATGCCTTTGCGAAACGAGGTGCTGGAAGTTGCGCCGTATCGCCTCCGCGAGATTCGTCCGATTTCGAAGGCGTCGTCGAAAGCTTTGAAGTCAAAGCAAATATCAGCGACTTCAACGGCGCTCTCGACGATTCTGTCCAGTCCTGTGATAACGACGGAAAACTCGACGCCCAAGAGCGCGGTAAAATCACCGTGGACCTCGTCAATACGGGCATTGCCGATTTGACGGACGCAGTGCTCGAAGTTTCAACGGCCAAACAGGGCGTTTCCTTTCCCAATGGAACGCAAGCCAAATTCGGCTTGATTGCGCCTTTCCAGACCGCCAAAGCGGAACTCGACATCGCGCTCGACGGCTCGTTCTCCGACGTCGATTCCGTGTCGCTCAACGTGACGGTCACGAGCGCTCAAACGTGTTTGTCCAAGACAACCGTCGTCGAAGTTCCGTACGTGCATTACGACAACGTACCGAATGCATTGAATGCCGATACCGCGGAGAGCGACATCGAGGTTTGGTCCAAGTCCGGTACGGGAGCCGAAAAGATTTGGTTCCGCGAGCAGGCCGGCCCGCCGAATCACGTTTGGCATGGCAATGATACTCCGGGACAAACCGATACCTCGCTCGATTCGCCCACGATCGAGACCGGAAGCGGACCTGTCTCGATCGTCCTGAAACATCGTTGGGACTTCGAGGTCGGTCCGCCTCCCATGGGCGGAGGCATGGTCAATTACGACGGCGCGGTTCTCGAAATCTCCACCGATGGCGGCAACAATTGGCAGGACATCACCGGATTTGCCCAAAGCCCGTACAATGGTCAAATCACGGACATTTCCGGCAACTCGCTGGGTGGTCGTGATGGGTTTGTCGGAAAGAGCGCCGGTTATCCGTCGTTCGTGACGACAACCATCGGCTTGAACAACTCCATCGCGGGCAAACCTTTCAAACTGCGTTTCCGCATTGGAACGGATCCTGCCGCAGGTGCGGAAGGTTGGGACATCGACGAAGTGGCCATTCAAGGAGCGACGAACAAGCCGTTCCCGACCATCGTCGTCAATCAATCGGGTTGTGCCGGGATTCCATTGGCCAATGCCGGTCCCGATGTGATTGCGTCCGTAGGTGCCACGGTGAAGCTCGACGGCTCGAAGAGCTCCGATCCCGACGGCGATCCGCTCACCTATGAATGGTCGCAACTCGAAGGCCCCAGCGTCACGCTCGATACGCCTTCGTCCGTGGGAACATCGTTCGTCGTGCCAAACGTCGCGACGGCGACGCAATTCACGTTCCGCCTGAAAGTATCCGACGGCAAAGCGTGGGCTTCGGATACGGTCATCGTGAAGGTCGATCCCGATGCCGTCAATCCGACGGGCGGCGCCGGCGGAGCTCTCGTTCTTTCCGATGGAGGTTGCGGTTGTTCGACCGTGGGTTCGCCCTCGACAAACGCTGCCGCCGCGTTCTCCCTGCTTGGCTTTGTAGGCCTTGCATTCGGTCGTTTGCGACGCCGTCGCGCCGACTGAGCTCCTGCCGATTCACGGGCCGTGCCCATGGTGCGGCCCGTCTTCCCGCCCCATACCGTCTTTTCCCGACCCCGGAAATCGGTTTCCCCCGATGGACCCAATCGTCCATTTCGTGCGATTCGTGTGGTCCAGGGGGACAACATGCACGACAACGTCACCATCGCCTTCGATTCATTTCAATTCGAAACTCCATCGTATAGGGACGGAACCGCGCTCGCCGTTTGGGCGGTCGCCATGACGATGCTCGTCGGCTCGGTCGCCGTCGCGGGGGTCGCGCTCGCAGCGCTGCGCCTGCGTATGTTGCGAGGTTTTTAGTTTAATGGTTCGACGCGGTTTTCACGGCGGCTTCGAGCGCCGTCATCCAATCGCGGCGCATTTCCGGACTAATCGTATGCCGAACACCGGGATATTCGGTCAATGTCGCGGAAAATCCAACGGCGGTCAGGTGCTGTACCGTGTCTTTGGCTCCGTCGAACGGCACGCGGTTGTCTGCATTTCCATGAAACGCCGTCACTTTCGGCGCTGTTTTCGTCATGGGCCATTCTTTGGGATACAGCGGAGGGGCCAATAATCCGGCAATGGGGAGCGCCTCGCCGACGTGTTCGGGATGTAAAACCGCCAAGGTAAAACTCAACATACCGCCTTGCGAAAATCCCGTCACGATCGGCTTGCCTGCCAAAGGTTTTGTCGATTCGATGTCGCTCAACATCTTGGCCAATTCGTCAGCGGCCTTCGTCGTTCCTTCCGCCAATACATTCGGCTCGAGGTTCGATATGGGAAACCACGAAAAGCCGTCGCTGTACGTGGACAAACCATACGGTAAGATCAAACGTGCCGGTGCCGAAAATCCGTCGAAGATTCGTCCAAAAGACTCGGGCCGATCACCCAGGCCGTGAATCCCCACGATCACGGGCACTTTGTCCGTGGTTTTCGCGCCGCCCGTCATTCGTTCGATGTATCGAACCTGCGACGTGGGCGATGTCGATGTCGTCGGCGCGTTCGATTCGGTCGCCGCCGCGGGCGTCGGTTCGGCGGGTTTGTCCCGATTGCATGCCGTCGCGACGAGCGTGCACGCGAGAATCAGCAGCCAGGTCTGAAGTCGGCGTTGGTTTTTCATGACGACAAGGCGTCTTTGCTCGTGGGGAGAATCGACGCTCCAAAAAGGACCCGTTTCGGCAAATCGGCCGCGTTTTCCGCTCGGTTCCATGCGCTCACCCAATCGGTCCACGAAATATGTTGGTCCCGGAACATGATTTTTCGCAAATCAATGGGCTTCGGCGGTGTTTTCGGAGCTTCTCCGCGTATCTCGGGTTCGCTCATCGGCTCGGTAAATCCGTTGTCCAACCGATACCGCACTTCCGAACGGTAGTGTTCATCCGGCCAAACGACAAGGCCCTCGTTCGAAATATCATAAGCAACATCCGCACCGAGGACGGATCGAATTTGTTCCCGCACCAGATCCACACCGGCCACGCGGTAAAACCCGGCCAAAGCGTTCTCGAATAAAATCCGGCTCTCTTTGTCCGGCAATACGCCGATGAATCCAGGTTCGGCCACGTTCGCCACGATAAGGCCGCTTTGTTCTTCGAATGTGACGACGGTCTTCGATTTCGTGAGTTTTTCGCAAGCCAGCTCGACCGTGACGCGATTCGATCCGAGTTCGATCCCCGCGACCGAAATGGGTCCCCCGCGGAACCTCGAACACCCCGCCAACAATTGACCGATTTCCCGTTCCACCGCACGACGAATCGTCTCTTTCAAATCCTCGAGCGTTTGCTGCAATCCGCGCAAGGCGCTATGCCCATGGGTCTTCCCCAGTGATTCCTCGAATTCCGCTTTTCGCGCCGCTTTGCGCAATTTCGCAAAATGCTTTGGCAACGTTCCGGAATGAAATCCCGGGCGCATCAACGTTCCGACGGTTTCCCCATGCTGACCAATGGGGACGGGCTGCAATTTGTGCGACCGATTTTCTCGATAAAGACGATAATTTTCCTTCAGCTCCCAAACGAGAAATCCAAATACGCTGGGGAAAAGAAAAACGGTGGTGCCCGCGATCGTTCCGCCGATCACGGGACCCAGAGGCGCGAATAATTTTTGCAAAAAACTCAGCATGTCGGCGGCGATCGACAAAGTCATCTTTTGCGCCACCGTCACGACCGGAAAGTGTTTGACCGGGTTGATCTCCGGCTCGATGAGCAGCGTGACGTAAAGACGAATCACATACGCCACGAAAAACCAGATAAATCCAAGAAATGCTTTGATCGGAATCGTCGCTCGAGGTTCCCCGTCCCGAAAACGCAACCACTCATCGACGCGGTAGAGCATGCGCTCGGAGACTTCGAGCATCGCGCGGAACGTCGCCAAGATGAGCCGAAAAATGCCCGGCAACGCGCGTCGTCCCAGCATCTCCCACCCGCGGGCCAACTGATCCATGACGATCTCTTGCACCACGAGCCCGATGCGGGTGTTGAGACAAACCGCAGCCGCGACAAACACGCCCGTCGCCCCGAGCACGCTGATCGCTCCATGCAAGTTACGCAGAGGCGTCAGGAAGTACAGAAGCAACGTCACCACGAGCGGCGCGACGACCGTTTGTCCAATCGTCCGCGCCAAACCGCTCTGGATGAGGTACCGCACCGGGCCGAACTCGATGAAGCGCCGTCCCATCCAGGACAAACCCGACCACACCGCCGACGCGAATCCGGACAAACCTCGCAGCACGAGCATGCGAATCACTTCGCTGTGCAACATGCCGAACACGAACACGCTCGTCACCGCGACGGAGATCCAATTGACGATCTCGGGCGGCGCTTTGTCCAGCTTTTTCGCGATCGCACTCACCATGTGCGACAAACCTTCGAGGGCGACAAACGCTCCGCCCACGGGGATGATCACGAAGAGTGTCGCGAACCGACCGATCTTCGTTCCAAAGAAAACACTCGACGCTTTCTGCAATACCCGCAGGTAAATTTCGCCGCGGCGATACACTCCATCGAGGCGCACGTCGAGCAGTTGATCGACACGCAGCAAGGCATCATCGAGCACGAGCTCACGCGGAACCGAGACGTCGGTCAGCTTCAATTGGTTGCGGGACAAAGCATCTCGCAACTCGGCGATGCTCAAAAACCCGCGACTCACGGCCTTGTCGCAAAGCTCCTCCACGAGCTTTTTGCTCGCCACTTGTTCAGGCAAACTCTCCGCGACGAGCCCTACGGTCGTGAGTGTTTCCTGAAGAACGGGGCGCAGTGTCGCGCGGACATTGTCTTCGGCGCGTTTGACCGCGTGCCGCAAGAGCCGGGCAAGCAGCTTGCGATCCGGCGCGGGAAGTTCGGCGTGGCGGAGTTTGTCGAGGGCGCTGCGCACATGTCTGGCGATGCGCAGCGAACGCGTCATGGGCAACTTGCGCACGACGGAACGTTTGCCCAGGGACAACGCCCACTTCACGATGTCGACCGCTGATGCACCCCGCTCGTGTTCGGTACAAGCGCGCTGCAAGTCGTACAAAAGACGCGCTTCGACGGGATAACGAAGCGCTTGACGCTCACTCGCCACGACCGCCAACGGCAAGAGTGAAGACGTCCACGGAATCGGTGCCGGAGGTTCGGTTGCGTCCGGCGGCGTAAGAGCTTTGTCGAGACGTGCGCCGAGAGCATCGAGGTCCGAACGCACCAAGGTTCGGAGAGACAACTCCTGCTCTTCGCCCGCAGCAGGCACCGCGGCAAGACAATACAGCGCGCTGCGGACGTGGTTGCCTTCGAGACGCGCTTGCGCGGCTTGCTTCACGAGGCGTTTGGCTTGGTCGACCGTGGTGGCTCGACGCGACAAAAACTTCGGCAACAAATCAAATGCGGGAAGCGCCGAATACGTGGGCGTCGTCGACTCTTTTGCGGCTCCGTGCGGCGCGGGATCCTCGGCGCCCAGCGGCTTGCACGCCGCCATGATCGCGCGAGCGTCGAGGTCTTCCGTGATCACCGACAAAGCTTTCGCGGGATCGCGCAGGGTAGGGAAGGTGCGCGTGATGAGCGCCGGCGCGAAGTGGTGCAATTCGAGGAGCAGCGCGACAAACTCCGCGTACACCTCCGTGTCTCCGCCCGGAGGAAGCACGAGCTCGTCGGCGTCGAGGACCCTGCGGATCTCGTCGAACTCGGTTTGTCCAATGCGATCGATACGCGCGCGGATCGTTGCTTCAGCGAGCTTGCCGTCCTTCTGCAGCGCCTCGATCGCGATGTGCACGTACGCGTGAAAAGCCGCCCGCCACAACCATCGCAACACGTCCTTCTGATCCGCACCACGCAGCTCCGACGCTTTGGGACGCGGCAGAAGCACCACGATTTCAGGCAGACGATCGGCATTGGGGCCGAGCAATTGCGGCGCAACGATCTGCACGAGCGCCGTGCGCGGGAGCCAGTAACTGTGCGCATGCGGAGCACCCAGCCGCATGAGCTCACGATGGCGTTTGATCACCCGCGCGACGATGCGCTCGTCGACGACGACAACACCTGTTTCAGAGCTTCGGAGGCTTCGTTCGACGAGAGAGGCGTCCATGCGAAAGGCGGCGGAGGCTTATGCAGGCGGCCGAAACGAGCGCCTCGAGGTGGCAACGCGGCGCCCTTATACCACGTCGGATGTCCGAGCGGTTCGAGGGTCGATGGCGTGGACGTAAGAAGTCATTTTTGGGCGTTGAATCGGCTGACCATCTGCGCAGGTATGAAATAGGTGCGACGAGGTTTGGGCATCATCGGACGAAATATGTCCGATCATAGCAAGGAACTCGTCGATCCGTCGTGACGGCTGTGATAATGTCGTAATGGTAGCTCGACGCATTCGAGCATCGTTGAAG
>CAYSYX010000316.1:0-11020 GCA_964435055.1 uncultured Polyangium sp.
CGGGTTTCGCCGGGTTGCAATTGTCCAGCTAAACCGCGATGTTGTTGCTCACCGCTTCGCAAATATCGTTGACGTCCGTGCCCATGCCGTCCGTCGCCACGACCAAATCCGCCGTGGTCGTGAACGGATTCGGCCCGAATCCCGCGGCTTGGTTGCCGAGCGTGGTCATCGGCGATAACACGGTCAAATTGCCCTTGATCGCGCCCGTGAACACGTACATCTGCATACGCGGGGACGCTCCGTCCGCAGGCGTTTGCATATTCGCATTGTCGGTGCCGCTGTAATCCTGAGCTTCCGCGAGCAACCGATCGTTTTGCGCACCGCCTCGACCATAGTTATTCGCCTGCGCGTTTCCAGCTGCTTCATTAAAGCCGGAATTGTAGAAATAATCGTGCAGCCAGTTGTTCAAGAAAAACAACGACGTCACCGACGCATCCCGCTGCGCATTCGATCCCGGCGCCGCCGCCGTATCGTACGTAAAGTTGAAGTTGGTTCCCGTGGCTGTCGGACGACGATCGCCATTGTTGAATCCATCGTTCGCAACAATGTCCGCATACGCGTCGACGTTATTGCCCGTCGTCGTCGTTGCTCCCGTCGCAAGCCACGGATCGAACGTTCCACCGGGATTTGTATTGAGACCATCGAGCGTAATGGTCACCGGCGAAATGAACGGAGGAGCCGAACCATTCGGAACGCCCGCCGGATGCGGCGTCCAATCGGCAATCGGACCATCGAGCGGCGTAAACGGCGCGGTCGTATCCGAATACACCTTGTACGAATACGCCGCGTCCTGCTTCAAATGCTCACGCTCGAGCAATTCGCCCGTTTCCGCCGAAACGACGTATCCCCAAAGATCGGAATCCGTCGAATCGACCTTGCCCATATCGAGCTCGAGGTAATACGCGGGGACAAGGCGATCCGGCATCGCATACAAAACCTTTTTCGCTCGAGCATCATTTGCAAATACGACACCCTGCTTCTTGGTCTCGAATGTTTCACCGAGCTCGAAGTAGCGGTAACCGTTGTCTTCACGTCCCGTGTCCAGCAAGTTTGCCTTTTGAACGCGAATCGACGTGCGATCGACGAACGCGTTGGCAATCGCCTGCTCGAAACCGACCGTGAACACGCGTTTTGCTCCACCCATCGCCGTGGAAACCGCGTCGTCGTGCAAGTTGCCGCCGACGGCGATCACATCGCCCTGCCGATCGATCAGCACCTTCATTTCGTTACGCCAAACTTCGACCCCATCGACCTTTTGGGCAAATATAACAATGATGCCGCCCACGCCCGTATCGTGAATTTCACGCACGAACATCGTGTCGATCGCCGCACTGGACAAACTGTACAAGTCCATGTTTTTCTTAACGAACTCGCGCGCGATGTCCTCGGGCATCTGCGTCATCAGGCGCGAGGAGACATTCGCCGCATCGGGAGGAGCGACCCACAAAAACGTGGGAACTCCACGCAATTCATCCATCGATGCGACAGTGCCGACCGATGTTTGAATCCGTCGACCAGCATTGACCGTAGGTGCAGCATTCATCGCTTTGTGGATGTCGAGCTGCGGCCCTGCGGCATGAACACTCGATGCCCCCAGCAAAGCCAGGGCGAGCGGTATGGACCGAAGATGGCGCTTTATCACGTGTACCGGGCTCCAAATGGAACAACTCTATAGAACGACGGCGTCCTGAATTCGCACCTCCGCACGGAACGCGCGAACTCGAACCAGCCGCCAGTGTACGTGAAGTCAATGGCGACGCGAAGCAATTTTTCAAGAATTTCGCGCAACGACAAACGACTGGTCACGAAACTTTCCAGCAGACGCGTCAATATTTCGATACGCTGTTTTGCGGCGGCACACCCCGGCATCACGAAAAATCACCAATGGATGCACATTACCGCGGCGCATCCTTCGGCCCCGAATACACCTCGATCACCCGTTCGTCCCCACCCGCCGTATCCACAGGCAATTTCATAACCAACGCATCATATCGACGACGCAAATCCGGTCGCTCGGGCGCCGCATAAATCGCCCGCAACTCAATCTTCACCGCTTCTTCGATGTTTCCTAGCGCCGCATGGACATGCGCCAAGTCGTCCAGCGTACTCGCATGATTGGGTTCCAGCACCAATGCCGCTTCATACGCCGATTGCGCTTCCGTCCATTGCGATCGTTTTTCGCGAATCTTCCCCACCCCGACCCACGCCGGCAATGTCGGCCATAAATCGATACCCCGCTGATATTCACTCATCGCCGCCTCGTCGTCGCCACGATGCTGCAACAATTTCGCCATCGCGACGTGAATCCGAGGTCCGTCCCGACCAACCCACGCCAATCGCTTCGCGGCCACTTGTACGCGCTCGAGATCCCCGCTCGCAACCGCCCGACGCCGCCCCACCTCTTGCTCCCACGCTGCAATCACCCAACACCCGACGGCGAAAAGCCCCGCAACGACCACCAATCCTCGCGCCCACGCGACGTTCGTCAACGCATGCGTCGGCGCCGAAGCTTCACTTCGACCATCGACCAAAGCCTGCCGCACCGGAGCATCGCGCAATTTCCAAATCACGCCGTCCAGCAAAAAATGATGCAGATTCACGGCCGCCGCGACGAGCATATCCAGGCCGGACTCATGAGGCATTCGGCTCAGGCCCGTTTTATTCGCCAATAATACAGGGAAAACCCATAACGTTGCTCCGAGCGCCACCGCCAAACCGAAATAACGCAGCATCGAAGCTCGTGTGGCCTCCGTTCGTCCGGCCATTCGCGCGAAGTGCAAAGAGATCCACAAATACTGCGCGCTGTGCGCGATCGCGACCCAAATGAACTGCAACGCCGCCGGCCCCGCCGAGGTCACCCACTCGGGAATCGTTTGTCCAAGCACGACAGGCAGGACAAACCATACACTTTGGCTCGACAAAAGCACAATCGCCGGGACACTCTTGCCGATTTCCGTTTTTCGCGAAATACCCACGACCGAAAACGCCGTGACGCCGACGTATGCCAATCCAAGACAAACCAGCAGCACCTTGGCCACACCGTCGGGAATCCCCAGCCGAACGAATTGCACGGCGTCCCGCGCCGCCGATGCCGCATACAACGGATCATTCACGGCAAACGGAGCATTACGATGAATGTTGACGAAAACGAGCAGAAATGAAAACACGAATGACAGCTGAATCACGCGCCGAAAACCGGTCGAAATGTCCGCTCCCGCGCGCCGGAGAAACATCATCACCAAGCCGAAATTCTGCGCCGCGTAATGCCAAGGACTCCAGGTCAAATACAACGTGACCAGCCACGAACCTCCACGCCTCGAAACGACCGTCGCGACAAACGCTCCCCACACCAGAAGACCGAACACGGCCGCATATCGGCCATAACGTCGACGCGCCGCCGCAGTCGAATACACCCGCTCGAGCGTCGCTCCATAATGCGGCAAACCCGTCAATAAAATAAGAAACGGAAGCCAGCCTTGAAGCGCATCCATCCGTGGACGAAAGAGCGCCAAGAGCAACGTGAGCACCGCATGACCCACACCGCAACCGAAGATCAAATCAATCCGCGGCCCGAATAACCACGGTCGATCGACGTTCGACGAAGGCACGGCGGCAACGCTCACGATACCGAACGAAAAGCGCGAACCACGACGGCGTCAAGCATGCACTTGTTTCGCTTTGGTCGCGCGGGTTTTGGTAGGTTTTTCCACGACCGCTTCGAACGAACCGAGCGGCAGATCGAGCCCCCCGATGCGCAAATCGATGCGGTACGTCCCCGGATGATGTTTGCGTATCGTCCTGTCCACCAACGATATTTTCGCCTCCAATCGAATCCGCTGCTTCGGTTCGAGCGTCACTCGGCGCAATTTCCAGACCTTGGATCTGGTTTTTCCGGACGCTCCGGGATGATGCATCACGTAATCCACCATCAAATCCTGCGATTTCGTCGATTCGGAAACGAGATCGAACGCAAGGGAAACGCCGCTCCCGAGAACGGGTTTTTCCGGGATGACTTGCACGGATTCGATCCGCACCTTCGGCGTAGTCCCGCCCCCCAGCAATGCAATGGCCCCTTTATCGCCACGCTTCACGAGCCAACGCAATGCATGCTTGACGATCCACTTGCGCTCCGCCCCCGCCCCGACAAGCCATTCTTTGCATGTTTTCACGACCAACTCGGGGTGATCCTTGGCAATGTCGTTGAGGTTGTTGGCGACCGACCGACGCACATAAAGCGATTCGTCATCGCGAAGCCGCTCGATCAAGGCCAGAACCGGCGCCGGATTCTTGATGAATTCCGGCAGGCGCACGGCCCAGGGCAAACGAGGTCGCGTCCCTTCGGAGACCAAACGCCGCACGTGTTCATTCGGATCGTTTGCCCAGGAACGCAGCACGTCGAGCGTTCGTTCGGCATCCCGCAAAATGAAATACCGAATGGAGAATTCCGCGGAAAACCTTTGCGTGAGCGCATGCTGCGCCCGCATCGACGCATCGAAATGATCCAGCCCCCGTTTGGCGACGAATGTCACGTGAGGCAGATAAAAAAACGGCGCCATGTTGCCCCCTGCCCGCGCCACCGGAACATCGAGCGATCGCATGAGAACATCGGCCGCCCGCTCGAAATCCGAAGGCAACGTCTTCGCCAATGCCTCGGCGATGTGTTTTCCCCGGTCGAGCAGTTCGAGGTTCGACAAACCCGTCGTCGCTTCGCGGACAAACGCTTCCGCGGGAAAACCCGGATAAACCGGTGCAATCGTGCCCGCGATTCGTCGCACGAGCTGTTCGTCGAAAAAGTCCTTGAGCGGTGCAGCCATGACGCACCACTGCCCAGCTCGAGACGCGCTGTCCACTGAAAACGTGTCGGTGATGCGCGTCGACGTGAACAACGCGCTGCGCCGCAACATGCGGCCCACGTCGGGTCGATCACCACGAGCAAGGAACGCGGAAAATGACTTCACTTGCAACGCCTTCGCAACCGTCGATTTTCCCCCGTACGCGGCGTTTTCACGTACTCTCCTTTTCGCCGATGTTGCCCGAATCAAACGAGAAGGCGGAGCGGTTCGAGATCATCGAACGAGCCGGCAGCGGCGGGATGGGGGACGTCTACAAGGCGCTCGATCACGCGACGGGACAAACCGTTGCGTTGAAGGTCCTGCGCGACAGCGCCTCTCCGGCCGAGCGCGTGCGATTCGCCCGCGAAGTCGCGATTTTGGCCGATTTGCGGCACCCGAACATCGTCCAATACATCGCGCATGGAACGTGGTCCGACGGCCGCATCTACTACGCGATGGAGTGGCTCGACGGCGAAGATCTCGGACAACGTCAACGCCGCGCTCCGCTCGGCATGCGCGATGCCGTCGAAATCATTCGGCGTTCGTCCGCGGCGATGGCCGCCGTACATGCACGCAACGTCGTGCATCGAGATCTCAAGCTCTCGAATATCTTCCTCGTTCGCGGACGAGGCACCGCGGTCAAACTCATCGACTTCGGCGTGGTCAAACCCGCCGAACCCGATGAATACCAAACCGAACGCGGCACGATCATCGGCTCACCGCACTTCATGTCGCCGGAACAAGCTCGAGGCGGCGAAAACATCGACGCTCGCGCCGACGTCTACTCCCTCGGCGCCGCGCTCTTTCGACTCGTCACCGGCCGAAACATTTTCGAGACCGAACACGTCATCGCGCTGCTCAGCCGCCTCGTGCTGGAAGATCCACCCAATCCCAAGACGGTTCGTTTCGACGTACCCGATGCGTTGGCCGAAGTCATCCTGCGGGCGATCGCGCGAGCTCGCGAAGATCGCTTTGAAAACGGCGGCGAGCTGGCCCGAGCCCTCGCACGCGTGGGGCAACTGAACAACGATCCGCCGGCCACGGATCGCAGTGCATCGGCGCTCCGCGTCGTCCCGCCCAAACCTCCATCATCGACGACGATCACCGAAACGGGAGCGACGGCAGTCCCCGCATCTCGGCCCGGTTCGGCGGAACGAAGGGTTGTCGCGGTCATGCTCTTCGATCTCGGCGGAACGCGGCTGGATCCGGAAGTCGAACGGCGAGTGCGTGAAGTGTTGGGCGACGATGCGCGTCTCGAAACGCTGCTTGGTGAACAGCAGTTGGTCGGAGTGCTCGGCGTCGAACAATCGCGTGGTGATGAAGTCATGCGCGCGGCGCGAGCAGCGTTGGTCCTGACGCACTCGTTGCCGCAAGGTCGAGCCGTCGTGGCGATCGGTCTGGCGATTCGTGGACGTCAGGATTTGGCCGGACAAGCTCTCGAACGAGCCGTTGCGCAAATTGACCTTACGGCGCGGGGAAGTGTCCGCGTCGATTCGAACGCGGCGAGTGCGCTCGAAGGCCGGTTCATCATTCAAAACGACGCGCGCGGTGGCGTTCTGCTGCGTGAAGACACGCGTGGATACGTCGCCCGTCAGCTCTTGGGTCGACCGACGCCGACCGTTGGACGTGAAAAGGAAATTGCGCTGCTGCAAGGCATTTACGGCGAGCTCGTCGAAGACGCCGCGCCTCGTGGAGCTCTCATCGTCGGGCCGGCGGGCATCGGCAAAAGTCGCGTACGCGGCGAACTGATTCGTCGTCTCGAAGTCTCCACCGGTCGTCCGGACGTACTGATTTGCCAGGGAGATCCGCTCAGCCAAACCTCGAGTTTGTCCGCGCTCGGGCGCTCGTTACGCGCAACGATGGGGCTGCACGACGGTGAAGACATCGCCGAACAAGTTTTGAAGTGCAAACGTCATGTCGCGTCGCGTTTGTCGCCGGAGCACCGCCACATCGCCGGGTTCTTGGGCGAGCTGGCCGGAGTGCCTTTTCCCGATGACGGCGACGAACCCTTGCGCGCCGCACGAGCGAGCGCGGATCTCATGCAGGCGCGCTTGCGGATGGCGCTCGAAACGTACATTCGCTCCGAAGCCGAACGATCTCCGCAAATCCTCATCATCGAAGACGTGCATTGGGCCGACGACACGACGCTCGATTTGGTCGATTGGCTGCTTGGTTGCCAGAATCTACGGTTTGTCGTGTTCGCGTTTGGCCGAGTGGAATCGGGATCGCGTCTGGGATCCATCTGGGATCGTCGCAACATCACCCGTTTGACCTTGGCTCCTCTGTCGCCGCTGGCTGCCGATCGTCTCGTCTCGGCCGCATTGCCCGGTATGGATGCGGCCGTCAGGACAAACTTGGTTCGTCGGGCCGATGGGAACGCTTTGTTCCTGGAAGAACTCGTCCGATGTGCGGCGGAAGGACGTAACGACTTGCCGCTCACGGTCCAAGCCGTCGTGCAATTGCGTCTCGATCGCATCGAAGCGGACGTGCGGGAGGTGATTCGAGCCGCGTCGGTGTTTGGCCAATCGTTCTGGACGGGGGGCGTCAAAGCGCTGCTCAACCGCAACGTCGACGGAGAATTGTTTGAGCTCGTAACATCTGAAATCGTTGCCAAACAGCCGGAATCACGCATTGCAGGCGAAGACGAATGGGTTTTTCGTCAAGCGCTCGTTCGCGACACGGCGTACGAAGCTCTCGTCGATGAAGACCGAGCCGTGATGCATTTGGCCGCGGGACAGTGGCTTGAATCCGTGGGTGATGTCGACGCGGGTTTGATCGCCAAACATGCGGATGCCGGAGGCGATCGCGAGCGAGCATCGCGCCTTTACGCTCGCGCGACGAAGCAGGCCTACACCAACGGTGCGCAGCTCGAAACCGCGCTCGAACTTGCGAATCGAGGTTTGGCGTGTGGAGCGGTCGGGCCGGTACGAGCGCAGCTCTTGCTGGCAAAAGCGCAGTGTTCGAATCACATGGGCCGTCTGCTCGATGGAATCGCTGCGGGGGAAGAAGCCGCGCAGTTGTCGGTGGCTGGTTCGGATGCCTGGGCGGAGGCACAACGACTCGTCGCCGCAGCCTTGATTGAAACAGGGCGAGCTGCCGAAGGTGATGCTCGCGCGGCGCATTCGCTTCATCCGGCGTACACGGCCGCGATGTCTCCCGCGATCACCGCGAGCCTTCTTGCGGTGCGTGTGCGTGGCTTGGTCGATTGTCTGCAACCCACCGAAGCGCTGCGTGTCGCCAACGAAGCGGTGGCCACGGCGCAGGCCTCAGGCGCAGTCGATGCGCTCGTACGGGCCCTCGATGCGCGTCTTTTTGCCGTCGCGCACATGAACGATCCTTCCGAAGTTCTGGTCACGGGCGGCTCGCTCATTCAGGCCGCGGAGAGCATCGGGGACGTGACGTTTGCCACGCGAGGTCGCCTCAATGTCGGTTCATCGCTGAACCATCTCGGCATGTTCGAGGAAGCGCAAGCGATGCTCGAGCGAGCGCTCTTCGATGCTCGTGAGCGGCGCATGCGGATCTTGGAAGGGTTTGCCCTGCACAACCTCGGCATGAGTTACGCGCGTCTTCAGAACCTCGACTTGGGCATCGATCATCAGAGACAAGCGGCACGTATTGCGGACGAGACAAACGCGGCTCGTTTGCGCATCAACGCCCGCATTTACGAGATCATCTTCTTGATTTGGCGCGGCGCTCCGGGCGATCTCGCCACCGCTTTGAACCTTGCGCGTTGGGCCGTCGAAGAAACGCGAACGCAGCCGGCGCTTCAAATCTTGGCGATCTTCGCGCTTTCGCGCGTGCAGTTTGCCCGTCGAGCCGTTCCGGCAGCGGTCGAAGCCGCTCGCGATGCGAACACCCGACTTGCCGCAGCTCCGGTGGAAGAGTGGGAAGAACTGATCCGTTTGACGCTCATCGAAGCGCTCTTGGCCAACGGCGAAGAGCACGAAGCCAACGTGGTGCTCGATACGGCGTTCACCGCGCTTACGGAGCGCGTGATGTCCATTCGATATCCGCATCATCGCGACGCGTTCGTCCGGCGAAATGAAGAAGTCTACCGAATCGCCGAGCTGGCTTATCACCGACTCGGTCGATACTTCCCCCAAGAGCCCGCATAAAATCTTGCGCCGGCCCGCACGAGAGGCTACGCCCGTGCGTGATGTACGCTGAAAAGTCCGCACTCATCCGTTCCAACCGACCGACTTCTTGGATCTCGCGATCGCGTTTGTCCGCCGTCGCAGTCGCCCTCGCCGTGATGACCGGAGGGTTTTTCGCAGCAGAACCCGAGGCTCGTGCCGCCGATTCGAAGATTGCCGTGATCGACTTGGCTCGGGCGATTTTCGAGACCGAGGACGGACTGCGCGCCCAGGCGAATCTCAAGAAAGTCCAAGCCAAACTGCAAGGCGACCTCGAGGCGAAACAGCGCGAATTCATGTCGAAGCGCGACGCCTACGAGAAGGACAAGGCGAAGATGTCGAATGACAAACGCGCCCAAGTCGAAGCGGATCTTCAGCAGCGCATCGTGGAAATCCAAACGATGCAGATGGACTCGCAACGCGAAATGCAACGTCAGCAGAGCGAAGTGATGTTGCCGATTCAGCAACGCGTGCTCGGTATCGTTCGGCGCATCGCCGCCCAAGACGGCTATGAGATGGTGTTGGAAAAGTCCGCGGTTCCGTACATGCGCGCGGACCTCGAGATCACCGATCGGGCCATTCAGATGTACAACGTCGGTGGCGACGGTGGCCCTGCCGCGGGCAAACCGGGACCGGCAACGACGCCCGCGCCGAAACCGGGAACTCAGACGGCTCCTCCTGCCGCCCCGAAACCGGCCGCCCCTGCGCCCGCCCCCAAGAAGTAGTTTTTCTTGAACGCACACGGCCTGCGGTTTGTCGAGTCCGCAGGCCGCCGATGAGCAGTCGAGGCTTTCGCTTCGACTGCTCTTTGCTTTTTGTTCAGGGAATGCAGCAGAACGTCGTCGGATTGACGGGCGTGAGCGCACCCATCACTTGACCCCCGCCTGCCTTGACGTTGCACGACCCGCCCGAAGGAGGCGTAATCACGGCGCTTCGTCCGAACACGGCGGGATTGTTCGCCAAGTTCGCACAGCTACCGGCCGGGAACGACGCGATTTCAGTCGTGCACATATTTACCGCGACGTCGCTGTAAACCTTGATTGTCGCGTCACACGTCGAGCCCGTGGGCGCATCGCACTCGCACGTGGAGCACCCGCGCGTATCGTCGGCTTTTTCGTAGTAGACGAAGTGGTCCGAGAACTCGCCGACGGGGCACGCATTGTCTCCTGTTTTGTAGATGCAAAGCCCCGTGCGGAACGGCGCGGCGGATTTGGGCTGACAAACGCTTCCGGAACCGCAACCCGCGCCTTGAAGAGCGCCCGAGCAACCAAGGCCGAAAGATTCCCATTGTTCGGGTTGTTTGTCGGCCATGCCGCCTTGAGCGGGGCAATTTCCGCCGGCGACGACAGGTTTGGCCATCGAAACCGACGAATTGCAGGCGCCGCCCGCACACATCAAACCGCCTTGCAGACCCGCCGGGCCGTGACAATCGCCTGTCCAATCCGCCGGAACAGGCAGAGGACTAGTCGTCCCGACAAACCCACAATTTTTGTTGGACACCGTGAGCTGGTCCGGCAGATCGCAGGTTTGTCCGGTTGGACTACCGCACGAGCACGATGAGCACGTATGCGCGGGCGTGAGCAGATTGCGATGACCGTTGAAGACGGTGGGAAACGTCGCGGGACACGCGGCGGGTTTGTCCGCTTCCAAGCCGTCAAACAGCGAGACGTAGCCTTCCCATCCCAGGGGCGGAGCGGGCACGCACGAATAAATCGTCGTGCAATCGTCGTCGGCGCAGTCGGGTTGCCCGTCACCATCGTCGTCCTTGCCGTTCTGGCAATCCTCAACGCCGGGCGCACCGCCCTGCCCTCCGGACCCACCCGTGTTCGTCGGTTCCGGCTCGTTGAAGGTGTATTCCGGGTAAATGCAAGCGACAGGCAGAGCGAAAATGCTCAAGGTTCCAAGTGCCAAACTGCGTAAGACAAGCTTTGTTCGATTCTGCATTAGAACTTCCCTACGACGCTGACCCCACCGAGTGATGCGCCCGGTGCAGCTCCAATGAAGTTGACCGTGGTCGCAGTTTTCTCGGGTGCAGGCTTCTTCGAACCGTTTGTG
>CAYSYX010000317.1:0-11008 GCA_964435055.1 uncultured Polyangium sp.
GGGCTCGTCAGGTAATAATACGCATGTGCAGCCGCAGGCGCGCAGCCACCCACCACAACACCCGCGAGCATATTGTCGGACGAGCTCGGCGTATAATCAACCGTCGGATCGCCGCAGGTCGTCGCAGGAGGCGTCGCCTTGATCTCCCATTGCGTGCCCGCCACCCAACCCGGCGCATCCGTAAAGTCCTCTTGCAGATACACCGCCGGACCACCCTGACAAACGAGTTTGCCCGTGATACAGGCGCGCGTCCCGCCGCAACCGCAAGCAACACCGGCCCCAGGATTGCCCTCGTCCACCTGACCGTCGCAATTGTCGTCGAGACCATTGCATTCTTCCGGCTGGCTCGACAAGTTCGGCTGGCATTGCAAAACGCCCATCAAGCATTGCGACGTTCCGGCCGCACACAAATCCGGCTTGCCCGTATCGCAAACGAGATTTCCCCCGGGATTGTCCTCGTCGACCGTGCCATCGCAATCGTCATCGAGGCCGTTGCACTTTTCAGCCGACGAAGAAACGACCGGGAAACAATCGATCTTGCCGCCCTTGCATTGAAGCTGCCCGGCCGCGCACACCCCGAGATACCCCGTTCCGCAATCGAATCCGGTCCCCGGAATGTTGTTATCGACCGTCCCGTCGCAATCGTCGTCGATGTCATTGCAGCTTTCGAGCCCGGGCATCACGTTCGCAACGCACGTCTCGGCGCCCATCACGCAAGCCTTCTTGCCTACCTGACAAGGTCCGCTCTTGCCGGGAACGCTGCACGCTTTGCCATTGTCCGGGAACGTCTCGTCGACCTGCAAATTGCAGTTGTTGTCGATTCCGTCACAGACCTCGAGCGTCGGAGCGTTGGGAACACACGGATTGAGCACGCCCTTGTCGCACGTCAACACCTTGACCTGACAAGCGCCGACACCGCACGTCGTTTCACCCATGTCGTCGGCTTCGCCATTGCAATCGTCGTCGATCTGATTGCACAGCTCCTTCGACTTGGGTTTGACCTCGCCCACGCAAGGTCCCCATGTACCCGTCAGATCACACGTCTGCTGACCGGCGGAGCACGGCCCGACCCCATCGGTTCCATCAGGCCCCGAGTAACACTTCTGGGTTTGTCCTTCGGAACATGGACAGCCCTCGTCCACCACCTCGTCGCAATTGTTGTCCTTGCCGTCACAAACCTCGGTCGAAGGTGTACATACGGGTCCGCCCCCGCCCATTCCTCCGGCACCGGCAAGTCCACCGGTCCCACCGGCCCCACCTTCACCGCCGACGGAACTACCCCCCGTCGCCGACGGAGGAGGCTGGGGAGTGGCACAGCCAGTCGATTGAAACGAGTAAATGAAGCAACAGCCAAGCGCCAAGAGCGCGGCCGGAATCGTCGATCGCATCGGTCCTCCGAACACGAGCCCGACGCACGCGCGTCATGGCTCGAAGATTCCTCGCACATCATGCATGTTTCAGGATTTTTTCCCGGCGTAAAGCAAGACCGCACTTCACCCTGCCATCACCGCCACGACGCATGGCGCTAAGGTAAGCTTCCAAGCCCATGAACGAAGGGAGCGCAGCGACGAACCGACGCGCGACTCGGCCTCTACGCCGAGATCGCGGACGTGTTCTTGCGATCGCGCTCTGCGTCATCTTCGGAATCATCGGCGCAATCCCTCTCTCGCTCGGCGCTCTCGTACGCATGAGCCCCGTGCGCGCATGGGCCGCTCGCGAAACCGCAGCGCTCATTTCGCGCGAACTCGGTGTCGCAGCTCGTTACCGCGTGTCGATGCAAGCCTGGCCCCTCGCGATCGATCTCGAAGACGTCGTCGTCGACGCGGACGATGGCGGCGGACCGGTCGCGACCATCGAACGAATCGGCATCCGCCCGCGGCTTTTCTCGCTGATCAACGGCGAACTCGACGTCGGCGAAGTCGAAGTCCTCGGCCCTCGTCTGCGGTTTGTCGTGGCCAATGGCGAGCTCGCCAATCTGCACCCGCGCCTGCCCGCTACTCCGAAAAACGCCGAACCGTCAAAGCACGTCCCCTTCTCCGCTCTCACGATCACCGATGCTCGTATCGATGCGACGATCGAAAGCACGCACGTCGACACGCGCGAAGTCGACTTGGACGTAACCTCCGAAGAAGACGGCGTGTTCGAAATCGCCTTGCGGACAGGGATTTCGACGATTGCCCGGACGCACTCCATGCCGGGTCGACAAGACCGTGAAGACATGGTCGATGAAGATTCCTTGTGCCGACTCGATGCCCGCGTGCACCTCGATCGCGAAGGGATCACCGTCCGTCGCCTGACGCTTCGCGGTGCCGCAGATTTCGATCCGGATGCCGGGACAAACCCGGGATGTTCACTGCCGCGTGACGACGCCCGCGCCGTCGAGCTCGACCTGGGCGCATTCCGCGTCGACGTACCGCTCGCTGCGACCCCGACGAACCCCGCCGAAAAGCCGGAAACCAAGCCTCTTTCGAAGTCCTTGATGCCCGTGCCCATGAACGGCCGATTGCACACGCGCGTGCCGCTTCCAATCCTGCACCGCTTCTTGGACACACCGTGGCTGACGGGCAGCGTGGGACTCGACGTCGAGATCCAACATGACACCAAGACGAAGCTGCCTCATCTGACCGGACGACTCGAAGCAACCGAACCCGGACGAGATGGTCGCGTCGTCGCCGATACGCTCGAGTCGGAGCTGTCGATCATCGACGACGTCGTGCGTTTGTCCAAGATGGAGGTCACGTGGGCAAACGGAGAAGCATCCATCGCGGATGCGAAGCTCGAACCGTTTGTCCAGGGCATGCCCCTCACCGCAGGTCCGGTCGACATTCGCCGGATGAACATCCAAGGCATCCTGCGCGAGCTGGGTGTGCATCCGCAGGCGTGGCTGACGTGGGACCTCGAAAAAGGACACTTCGAAAAGTTCTCGGGGACGCTCTCGCCCATCCATCTCGAAGGGCCGATGGAGTTTGCCACGAAGAACTTCGAGATCTTCGATCGACCTTGGACCGATCCGGCTCGCGGACACATGCTCGCGTTTGCTGAAGCGAGCCTACGCGGCAATTTCGAGGTTCATCCGAACGGAATCGTCATCGACGATGTCGTGCTCGAAAGCCAAAAATCTCAGGTTCGTGCACGCGTGGGTCTGCAATTCCGAAGCGTGCTCGACCTGCAAGTCTTCGAAGGTTCGCACATCGATTTGTCCGAACTTTCGCCATTGAAGAACGTGCCGTGGAGCGGCGTCGCGGAGCTGTCGGCGATCGGCCGGGGACCTTTCTCCCATCCCAAGCTCGAAGCCGATTTGAAAATTTCGGACTTCCACTTTTCGATCTTCTCGTTTGGCGATGTGGAACATGCGCGAGCGTTTTTCGAGCCGTTCGATCTGCACGTCGTCGATGCGCATTTGCGCAAAGGTGAGAGCCGAGTGGCCGTGCCGAACATGCATGTCGACTTCGACGCGATCCCCGGAATCATCGCCGATGCCGACATCGACACACGCGCCGCGCCGCATCTGTGGCTGCATGATTTCTACGACATCGTCGGGCTGGGCGCGGATCCACGTTTCGCCGACATCGATGCCAATGCCGCCGGTACGGCTCGTTTGCGTTACGTGGTGGGCGGGCCGGAAGACCTCTGCACGAGCGGTCGGTTGCGCGTCAAAACGAAGATGCATCTCGAACACGTCGGTTTGTACGGCGAGCAGTTCGACGATGGCGAACTCGATACGGATCTCGATTGGGAAGACATGGAAGCGTCGGCCGCAGGCATGCGTCTCGACGTTCACGCGGCCTCCGTGCGCAAAGGCGCCGGTACGGTGCTGGCCAGCGCCACGGTTCGTCCGGGCGGAAAAGTGACGGGCCAAGCGATCGCGACGTCGATTCCGATTGATCGTGTCGATGCGTTGGGTCGCTGGGGCAAACCCTTCGACGGTTCGATCTCCGCCGTCGCGGACATCTCGGGAACCGTCAGCCAAATCGAAGCCCGCGCCGATATTCGCATGACCCCGATTCGGATCGGAGCCGCGTCTCTGCCCGCTTCGCAGATGGACATGACGATGACGGCCGAAGGTTCGTCCGCCAAAACCATCGGCTGGACACGCTGCAAGAATCCTCGTTCGGCGCCGTTCGATCGCGCCGAGTTCGATCGCGACCTTCCGTCGGGCAATTTCCGCGTGACCGGTCAAGTCGCCGGAGGCCAAATCAGGCTCGATGACGTGCGCATGACGCGTCAGAAGCACAAGGTCGTGTCGGGAAAAATCACGACCCACGGGCTCGATCTCGGAGCCCTCGCCAACTTGATTCCGGGCGTTGCCTTCAGCTCGACACCTCCCTCGGGCAAACTCGACGCCACGTTTGACATTGCCAAACTCCCCTTCGACGATCTGGCCAAGTCACGCGTGACGATGGCCGTGACGGGCCTGGAGCTCGAACGAGGTGGACGTCGTGTCGGCTTGATGAGCACTCCGGGGCCGATCCTCGTCGAGAACGACACGTTGACGCTGCCCAAGATCGCGCTCTCGATCGACGCGGCCGCCGGCATCACCGCCCCGATCACGATCGACGGAAGTGTGTCGCGCCTGGTGACGGCGCCGGATTTCGATTTGGACTTGCAGATCGGTTCTCTCGATCTGTCGCGTTTGTCCTCGGGCATTCCGTCCATTCATCGAGCGCGAGGGTCTGTCGAAGGAAACCTGCGCATCAAAGGCCCGGCTTCGGCGTTGCGTTACGGAGGCTCGGCGCGGCTTCGTCGAGGCGAACTGACGTTGCGAGGTTTTCCCGTTTCGCTCGACGACGCGGAGCTCGACATCGCCATCACGAGCAGCGAAGCGCGTATCTTGCGCGGGTCCGCACGCGCGGGCGGCGGCGAGATGAGCGTCACGGGGCGCATGCCGATCCGTGGATTCGAACTCGGCAAGGCCGAAGCATCCATCACGTTGCGCGGGGTCAAAGTTCCGATCGCCGACGGCATCAACATGACGACGGACGGAGATCTCGAAGCGTCGTTCAAGCCGTCGATTGGTCAAGACGAACCCGAAGGGAAAAACCTTCCGGAGGTCAAAGGCACCTTGACCATGACGTCGTTCCTTTACTCACGTCCCATCGGCCTGAGCCTCGATCTGAATCAGCTCGATCAGCTCGCCCGTGGTTCCACTCGGACGAACGTGTCCACGTACGATCCGAAGAACGACACATTTCGTTTCGACGTGAACGTTCTCGCGCAACGACCGCTGCGTTTGCAGAACAACCTCGTCGACATGCAGCTCGACATCGCGCCTCCGGGGTTGGCGTTCTCCGGGACGAACCAACGTTACGGCGCTCGCGGTTTGTTGCGAATTCTTCCGGACTCGAAGCTTCGTTTGCGCAGCAGCGAATTCATCGTGCGCGAAGGTTTGGTTCGTTTCGACGATCCCATGCGTTTGGCGCCGAAGGTGGACGTTCGAGCGCAAACGGAGTACCGGCGTTACGCATCGACAGCCGCAACGCCGGGAGCCGCGGATACAAGCTCGACAGCCGCGGCGACGGCGAGCATGGGCCAGCAATGGCGCATCAATTTGTATGCGCACGGCGACGAGGAAAACCTGAAGCTGGATCTGACGAGTGATCCATCGCTCAGCCAAGAGGACATCGTGCTTCTGTTGACGATGGGTTTGACCCGGGCGGAGATGGATCGAGGTTTGGCTTCGCAGATTGGTGAAACCGTGGGTTTGGAAGCGCTCGCGGCCCTCACGGGTGCGGACAAAGCGGTGAAGACGATCGTGCCGATCATCGACGAGTTCCGGTTTGGCACGGCGTACTCGTCACGTACGGGACGAACCGAGCCGACGGTGACCTTGGGCAAACGCATCACGGACGAAGTTCGGGCGACGGTGACGACGGGCATCACGGAGAACCGCGAGGTGCGTTCGAGCATCGAGTGGCGTCTTGGTCGACGCATGATTTTGCAAGGCGCGTACGACAACACGAACGACGTTTCCAGCTCGCCGCTCGGAAACCTCGGCGCCGACTTGCGCTGGCGGATCGAGTTCGAGTGATTGGTGTTGAAACGAATTTCTTGGAGGGCGTCTATCGGGCGTTACGAGCGAATTGGGGCCAGGGAAGCCGATACGAAGCGTACGTAGGTACGCTGAGTGAGGCTGACCGAAGCACCGATTCGCGCAGTAGCCTGATAGACGCACTCCTACGAAACCAAATCATCCAGCGCGGCGCGGACGGGCGTGAAACTTTGCTCCCGACCCGGCATCCAGCGCTTGAGCCCCTCGATTTCGAGCAACCGGCGATGTTTCGGATTCGCGAAGTTCATCTCGAGCAGCACCTTGCGAAACGCCTCGATCTTGTCGACGGGTTGCGAAGGCAGAGCGTCGAAGATGCGCAGATCGAACGTGGGCGTCGTCCACAGAACATCGATGAGGCGCAGATCGATCCGTCCCGCAGCTTGCTCGGCTTGCCACACCAAGCTTCCAACGACGCCCGCTTGCGCACGTCCTTCATGGATGGCCGCGAGCACATCGAGCTCACTCTGTTGCGTATCGCCATGCTTGCCGACATCGCTGTCGAACGGCATCAACTTGACTTGGCTCAGATCGACGCCGGCTTGTTTCAAGTAGTAGAGGGGCATGATGCGCGCTTGAGCGGAATCACGCGATCCGACGGCGAGCGACTTGCCGTGCAGATCCGACAATTTTTTCACTATGATCTCGCGACGAATCAGAATCTTCGCGCACGCATCCCGATCCCGATCGCGCATCGCGACACCGATCACTTTGCCGTCGGTGCGTCGTTTGGCGCGGACGTGCGAGAGGCACGAGTTCCACGAGATGTCGATGTGCCCGTGCAGGAGGGCCTCGAGTTGCCGCTCGTAATTGGAGAACAGCGCGAAGTCGATGACCAGGCCGTGGCCTTGGAAATGCTCGCGCATTCCTTCCCAAAACGTGACGACCTTCGGGTCGTACGCGACGGCTCCAATCAGCAATGTCGAATCAGCCATGCCGTACCTGTTTGGCGAGCATCCGGCGCGGACGGTAGCATCGGGACGGGCACCGACCCAAGGGTCGATCGCCACGATCACTCCGTGTCCGACGCACGTTCTTCACGCCTGACTTTTTCCTCGGTCGCTCATCGCACGTTGGGCGCGCTGTGCCTAGTCGCTTATGCAGTGATCTCGTCGCCCGCCGCGGCTCAATCCGCCGGTGAACAAGCGATCACCGCCGGCGAAGAACCTCAAGCAGCGCTGGCGATCCCGGAAATCAGCCCGGCCCCGGATGTCACGGCGCTCGTGGGCAAACCCATTCGCCGCGTCGACGTCGTCACCTCCGGCACTCGATTTCGCGCCACCGCGCGCATCAAAAGCGTTCGTCCTGGAGAACCTTTCGGCCCCGAAGTATCCCGACGCATCATGCGTGAACTTGGGAAAACTCCCGATTTTGCGCGTATTTCCGTGGAAGTCTTCGGCGAAGGCGACGGCGTCGTCCTCCGAGCCCACGTTCTGCCGCGACGCATCGTTTCCGCCATCCTTCTCGCCGGAGCAACCCTCGATCGCTCCGCAACGCTCGACGCGGCTCGAGTTCGCGACGGCAGCGAGATCACCGAACCGGCCCTCGGCGAAATCACCGAACGCGTGCGTCGTTATTACGCGGATCACGGTCATCCCAAGGCCAAAGTCACCGCGGAAGTCTCCGATACCGATGTCCCCGGACATGTCGTCTTGCGTATCGACATCGAGCCCGGCGTTCCCCGAACCATCGCCCGCCGTGTTTTTCAAGTCAAACAGCTGATGCTGCGTGAAGTGGGCGACCTGCCGAGCAAGTACCGCTTGGGTGTGGGCGCTCGTATCGACGAACCTCTGCTCGAAGAAGCCGATCGGGACTTGGCCGAAACGCTCCGGGAAAACGGCTTCTTACGTGCCGTGGTCGAACACGAAATTCGCGAAACCGACAGCGGAAGCATGCTGTACGTGCGCATTGATCCGGGTCCGCGCATCGTTCCGGTTTTCGATGGAAATCACGCCATCGACAGCGTCGAATTGGCCCTCACGATCACGCAGGTGAAGGGTTTGGATCTCAAGACCCAGGACCTGATCGACAAACTTCAGCGGTTTTACGCCGAGCGAGGATTTCTCGACGCGACGATCAAAGCCGAAGAACGCGGCGGTCCCGACGATCCCGTCCATCACGTCGTCTTGACGGTCGACGAAGGAGTACGCGTCAAGGTCGCGAAACGCGTGTTTCCGTGTTTGCCCAAGCCTTGGAGCACCGAACAAGTCATTCGGGAGATCGACAGCTTCCTCGTCGAAGATTTGCCCGGTGAAAAAGGGTTTGCCCTGCGCGATCCCAACGCCGCGTTGTCCTTGTTCACGCAACCCTCGGCCAGTCGTCCCGTCGCCAAACCGATCGATCTGAATCCGACGATGACATTCGCGCCGGAGACCTACGATCGCGCGTTGAAGCACTTGCGCGATCTCGCCTTCAGCAAGGGTTATCTGCACGCCGAGATCGGTCCGGTCTCCATCGATCGTGCGGCTTGTGATCCTCGTTCACGCGCCGGTGAATGCATCCCGCTGGCCGTTGCGCATGTCGAGCCGCGTTGTTCGCTCGACGAAACCGGACTGCCCATCCCCGAGCCCGATCCACCCACCTCCGCGACCTGCCGTCCGGATCCGCTGAAGCACATCGAATGCGCCCGCGACATCACGCTGCGCATTCCGATGCACCTTGGACCTCAAACGATTCTGTACGACGCGGGGTTCGACGGCAGTCGAGTGTTTTCCGAGAAGCAACTCTTCGAGCTCACGCAGCTCGAACTGGGCAAACCCTTGTCGACCATCGCGCTCGAAGCGGCCCGTTTGCGTCTGCTCGATGCGTATCGAAATCGCGGCTACGCGTACGCCGAGGTCGCGGCCAAGATCGAATCGTCTCCCGACAGCACCCGCGCCCGAGCACGGTTTGCCGTGACCGAACGCGATCAAGTCATCGTCGGAGGGTTTGTCGTTCGCGGCGCCGCGCGCACGAGCCAAGAACTCATCCTTCGTCGCCTCACGCTCGCCGCAGGCAGTCCGTACGTCGAACGAGAGGCCCGAACGAGCGAACAACGCATCGGCGCCCTTGGTCCGTTCTCCAGCGTTTCCGTGGGTCTCGAGGATCCCGAGGTGCCGCAAAAACAGAAGCGCGTCGTCGTCACGGTGACGGAGCAAGTCAGTCAATACCTCGATCCACGCGTAGGTTTTTCCACGGGTGAAGGTCTGCGTTTTGCCGTCGAGTACGGACATCGCAACATCGCGGGGCTCGCCATCTCGCTGACCTTGCGCGTGCAGCTCGCGTACCTCTTCGACTTCATCGTGCTCGATCCGGGCGTACGTGCCGACTACGAGAAGAAGCTCAGCGTCGCGCAACAACTCGAGCGTCGAAACACGGCGTCGCTGAACTTTCCGGAGGTGGGATTCAGTCCGCTCTGGAGCTTCTCGATCGACGGCATCGACGTTCGCGACAACCAACGCGGCTTCGGTATTTCCCGACAAGCCATCGTCCCCGCGCTCGCGTATCGACCCACGCGTACGATCACGGTGCGCATCAGCGGTTCGGCCGAAGTGAACGAGATCGACGTCTTCAACGACACGGCGATCGACTCACCGTTGATCCCGTTGCTTCGGTATCCGAAGGGGCAATCGATCGCGCTCGCCGAACGTGTGAACTTTGCCTGGGATGGTCGGAACAACGCGTTTGCCGCGACCAAAGGCGGCCTCGTGGCGCTCGGCGCCGAGCACGTCAACGCGATCCCGTTCGGCAACAACAAGGCGCAAATCAACAGCCATTTCTTGCGTTTGTCCGGACGCGCGTCGGGGTATTACGAGTTCACGAAGAAGGGTCCGAGCGTCGCGTTGAGCCTCGCGGCCGGATACAACTGGCAGCTCGCGGACGACAGCGAGACGTATCCGGATCGTCTGTTTTTCTTGGGTGGTGTGGACACGATTCGAGCGTTTCTTTCGGACGCACTCGTGCCGGAAGACGTCGCGCGGGGGCTCGTCGAGAAAGGACAAACCACGCGGGGAGCGGTGTTGGCGAACGTTCCGATCCGCGGTGGAAACTTGTCGATCAATCCGCGCGTCGAGCTGCGCGTGCCGTTGAACGATACGTTTCAGACGGGGTTTTTCCTGGACGCAGGCAACTTGTGGAAAGAGCCGTCGGCGATCGACTACCAGCTGCGTTACGCGCTGGGCGCGGGTTTGCGCATCATCACGCCCGTGGGACCGCTCGCGCTCGACTACGGCATCAACTTGACTCGTCGCCAGTGGGAAGATTTCGGAGCTTTCCACTTCTCGATCGGGCTGTTCTGACGAACTTTGCCGCGAGAAAACGGCTGCGAAGCGGTGCCGACCACTTTTCAAAAGGTGCGGGCGGCGCTTGGTTTTGGTGACGCTCCGCCCATCGCGCAGGTCCAACCACCGGCGAAAAAGGGCGGGCCACTTTTTGAGCATCACAAAAATCCAATTATTTCAAATATCTGACTATGGTATGACATTTCCCGTCCGACCTGAACAAGGATCACCTTGCCTCCTGAACAACCGGACAGTAAGCCTTGTCCCGACCAACGGTTCGTGGCGCCGAACCCATCGAAGAAACAAACCCAGCGCCTCAAACCCCTGCCCATTCGAGGACGTCATGAGCGACGAAAAGAACAACAAGCAGAAGCAAGCGGCCCTGGATCTCGTCAAGGCGAGCATCGAAAAAGAGTACGGCAAGGGTGCGATCATGTGCCTCAAGGAGGGCCAAGCGCTCCATGAGGACGTTGCAGCGATCCCGACGGGCTCGCTCTCGCTCGACATCGCTCTCGGTATCGGTGGTTATCCCCGCGGACGCATCATCGAGATCTACGGACCGGAATCGAGCGGTAAGACCACGCTCACGTTGCATGCGATCGCGAGTGCGCAACGGGCGGGCGGCGTTGCGGCGTTCATCGATGCGGAGCATGCGCTCGACGTCACGTACGCGAAGGAGCTCGGCGTAAAGACGGACGAACTG
>CAYSYX010000318.1:0-10953 GCA_964435055.1 uncultured Polyangium sp.
ATGACGCACGTAAGCAAAGAGCGCACGGTTTTTCTCGTTTCAGGACTCATCTTCGGCCTTGGTTTGGTTATTTCTGGAATGGTGCTTCCGGACAAAGTCCTGAACTTCCTGGATGTTTCCGGCAATTGGGATCCAAGCCTCGCGTTCGTCATGATGGGTGCCATCGCCGTTCATGCGCCCTTCGTGCGGTGGGCGCAGCGGCGCGGGCGATCGTTTTTCGGGGACGCTCTGCAATTGCCAAAACGCAAGGACGTCGATTGGCGTCTCGTCACCGGAGCGGCCATCTTCGGCGTGGGTTGGGGCATTGCGGGGATTTGTCCCGGACCGGGTATCGTGGATGTCGTGACGCTCGCTCCGGGAGTCGTCGCGTTCGTCGGGGCCATGGTTCTCGGCATGCTCGCCGAACACGCCTTCGAGCGAAAAATTTCTTCTGGACAGCAGAAGTAGGTTCGTCTATACGGACGTCGGCCGTTTCGAGCGCCAAACGTCGATCATGAAAATCATCAGCTGGAACGTGAACGGGTTGCGGTCCGTCATTGGAAAAGGTTTTTCCGGATGGCTCGCCGATGCGAACGCCGATATCGTTGGATTGCAGGAAGTCCGCGCTTCGGTCGACCAGGCCGAGCAGACATTGGCGGGAATCGATGCGGGGTGGCATCGCGCCTTCGTCGCGGCGGACAAACCCGGGTACAGCGGTGTGGGGCTCTTGTCGAAACAACGCCCCGACAAACTCGTGACGACCATGAAGCAGCGCGATTTCGACGCCGAAGGACGCTTGCAAATGGCTCGTTTCGGTAAACTGACGCTGGTGAATGTGTATTTTCCGAACGGCAGCGGCACCGAACGCGACAACAGCCGCGTCCCCTTCAAGCTGGCTTTTTATCAACGCGTCTTCGAGATGCTCGAGAGCAAATTTCGCAAAAAAGAACCCATTTTCGTGATGGGCGATTTCAATACGGCACATCGGGACATTGATTTGGCACGTCCCAAGGAAAACCAAAAAACGAGCGGGTTTCTCCCGGAAGAACGCGCCGAATTGGATCGCTGGATCGCGGCCGGGTATGTCGATACGTTTCGCGCGTATCACCCGGGGCCGGGGCATTATTCGTGGTGGAGCCAAAGGTTCGGGGTGCGGGCGAAAAACATCGGATGGCGGATCGATTATGTATTGGCGTCACCCGCGGCGATGAAACACGTGCGCAATGCTTTCATTCACCCGCATATTCAAGGCTCGGACCATTGCCCCGTCGGCGTCGAAGTGGACGGCGCGATGTGGTAATGCCCGCGGCTTGATTCCCCTCCCCGGCCTGATTTTACGCTCCACTCCACGGAACCAACACCACCCGCTCGGCAAGTTCGCGAACTTCCTGATGGAATCGCCCTTCGTTCGCGCGGCGACGCATGAGCACCGAATCGCTCACCTCCAGCGGCAGAAGGCTCTGATTGATGACCCACGCAAAAGGACGAATCTCCGCGCGCAACAAATCGCGTTGTAATGCCGCCGCTTCGTGCACCGGTGTCGCTTCCGGCAACGTCACGAGCAGGATCTTGGTCCAGGAAGAATCACGCAATCGTGGCAACAAGCGTCGAACTTCCTCCGGCGCGTGCCCCGCTGTGCGCAATACGTCGCGATGATAGGATTCCGCCGCGTCCAGCAAGAGCAACGTATGTCCGGTCGGTGCCGTATCGATAACCACGAAACCATGTTCGCCTTCGTCGACGACGCGCGCGAATGCGCGAAACACCGCAATCTCCTCGGTACACGGGCTGCGTAAATCCTCCTCGAGCAACGCCTTGCCCGCTTCATCGAGATTCGCTCCGGCCGTCCGCATGACTTCTGCGGCATACGCGCGGGTTTCCGCCGCCGGATCAATGCGACTGACGCGTATACCCGCGACGGCGCGACCCAGCGTCTCCGCGACATGCGCGGCCGGATCGGTCGTCGTCAGGTGCACCGAATGACCTCGTTGCGCCAGTTCCACGGCCACTTGCACGGCAATGCTCGTTTTTCCAACGCCACCTTTGCCCATGGTCATGATGACGCCGCGACCGCCGGCTTCCAAATCGGCCATCAAGGCCGCGAGCGGCGGAAGTTGGGGCGCGACGGACTCCGGTTTGTCGGTATTCGCCGGCAAAACCTCGTTATCGTGCGGCGCGAGCAGACTGCGTAATGCAGGTAGGCCCACGAGGCCGAACGGCAACAAGGGCAGCTCGGTCCTGGACAAACCCGTCAATCCTCGAGGCATCGAGGCCAGCGCGTCCGTGCCTCGGCGCTGCATGGCCGACGCGATGGCGTCATTGGCGTCGTGCGCGTGAAAGATGCCATTGAGGACCAATTCGATGCGCGTCATACCCAAGGCGGCCAATTCTCCACGCGTTCGTTCGGCTTCGCGCAATGCTGCGTTCTCGGCGCGGGATACCAAGATCAATACCGTGCGATCGCCATCCATCAATGCCGTGCGTGATGCTTCATAGAGCGCTTGTTGCGCTTTGAGGCCCGCCAATGGACCCAGGCACGACGTTCCTCCGACGTTTGCCTCGAGAAACCCCGTCCAAGCGGCGGGCAATTCGAGCAGGCGCAAGGTGTGCCCCGTCGGCGCCGTATCGAAAACGACGTGATCGAATTGGTTTGTCGCCCCCGCGTCGCCCAGCAGCTTGGAGAATTCATCGAATGCGGCGATCTCCACCGTACACGCTCCGGAGAGCTGCTCTTCGATGCTGCGAATGGCCGCATCGGGAAGCACGCCGCGATAAGGTCCGACCATTCGTTCGCGATACGCATGCGCCGCGGCTTCGGGATCGATATTCAGGGCGGAAAGTCCGGGGACGTCCGCAATGGGCACGGGCGACGAACCAAGCTTCGTTTCCAGGACTTCGTCAAGGTTTGACGCGGGATCGGTGCTGACGAGCAGCACGCGTCGACCTTTTTCGGCGAGGGCGATGGCGGTTGCGCAGGCGACGCTGGTTTTACCTACGCCGCCTTTGCCGGTGAAGAAAAGGTTTCGCGGAGGGCGTTCGAGAAATTGCATCAGCAGCAGCTCGTCTTGGCCTTGCTTCCGGGGCTCGGAGCGCAACATCCGGTGCTCGCGGCTGGAGCAATACCCAATTTTTTCACGACCACGCCGGCCAATGCGGCGAGCGTTTCGCGCGACGGGTACGCGCCTTCGACGGCAATGCGATCATTCACGAGCACGAGCGGCAACACGTCCATGCCTCGACCAAGGGCCTCTTTGACGACGGCGGTCTCCGCGAATGCGGCAGGTTGTTGCGAAAGATTGAACCGTTCGACGCTGACGCCTTGTTTTTGCAGCCATTCGAGATCCGCGGCGAAACGAGCCAATTCGGGGTCGACGGAGGGACCACAAACGCCGGTGGAGCAGCAGAGGGCCGGATCGAATACGCGGATGGTTGCGGACATGGCAGTTTCCTTTGGTTATCGACGAACAACAACGAGAGCTGACGCGAACATAAGCCGTCCCCGAGCGCTTTCAAGCCTCGGATCGGGCGCGACTTCATGCCCCAAAAAACAACCTCGTGCAAGGGATCAACCGACACTATTTCAAGATTCCACGTTCCCCACCGGAACGTCACCACGGACGCGGCAACAACGCGGGCACGCGCTCGATTCGCTCGCGATAAGCCGGACGTCGCGCCAACGCCCGCTTCGTCATCAAAGGAACGCTGACGAAGACGAACAACGCATTGATCGCCAGCGCTCCCACGATGACCCAGCGCGACGAAGGATCCGCGGCGAGCGCAAAGAAAAACAGTCCCCACCAAAAGAGAATTTCGCCCAGATAATTCGGATGCCGACAATACGCCCAAATGCCCGTATCCAGAATTTTGCCGGGCTCCTTGTTCGTTAATCGAAACATGCGCAGCTCTTGGTCGGCTCGCGCTTCCAAACCAATCGCCCCGAGCGTCACCACGAGACCCACCGCATCGAAAGCTCCAAGCGGCTGGTTTCCCGATTGCAGTGAAATGAACAACGACAAACAGCCGAGGTACACCATGACCGTCGGCATGAAATGCAGGCCGAGGAAACTCACGAGCCAATATGCTTTTCCCGTCGTTTTTCGCAGATCCACATAACGGAAATCTTCATGCTCCAAGCCCTGCCAACCTCGAGCCCAATTCCACGTGAGCCGCGCGCCCCACAAGAACACGAGCCCCACGACGATGACTTTTCGCTCGAAAGGCGCGGCCATCGCATCATCTCGGAACGCAATCGCCGGCGCGAGCGCCATTGGAGCGACGCTCCAATAAGGATCGTACATACTCGAATTGTTCACGAGCACGCTGGAGATGAAAATCACGACCGTTGCCGCGGTATCCGCCAAGGCCAACGTGATCATCGGCGACGTTTGCGAGGCAATGGATCGCGCGACGAAAATGCCCACCACGAGCGCCGCGATGTATGCCGACGCGACAATGACAAAACTACGGCCGCGACTCGATTTTGCTTGGTTCATACGTCCTCGGACAAACCCGACCATGTTTCATCATTTTTCGCCCCCCGAGCTTTCACCACGTCGACCGCGATTGCCGTCAAATGCGCCATCCCGGAGACGCGCTCCAAATGATCCGGGCCGCTCGCGGCGAGCAAGTTGACATTGACGCCGCGAGTTTTGCTCGCAATCGATAAACCTCGGGCAATTTGGTGTCCCCACCCGTGCGGCAAAGCCACGGTTCCCGGCATCAAATCCGATTGGAATCGAATCGGCACGCGTACCGTTCCCGCATTCGTCGCGACATCGGCGATGTCACCATCCGCCAGGTCGAGGCGCGCGGCGTCGTCCGGATGCATGTAAAGATAGTTCGTCCCCAGCTCGCCCACGACGAAATCCTCGATGTTGTGCGTCCAGGAATTATGCGTCGTCACGCGGCGACGCGTCACCAATTTTAATCGCCGTGCTTCAATGATTTCGCGCTCGAACGCCGCTTCCAACGATTTCGATGATTCGACCAGCGCCCGCGGCGCGAGATCCACGCGTCCATCCGCCGTGACGACTCGTTTGCCCAGAAAATCCCCGGGCTGATGCGGCGTACGCAATCGTCCGTGCGGTTTGTCGGCGAGGGCGTCGAATGTTCCATGGCCCGTCGCCTGGAGCATCGCCGTAAAAAGAAGCTCGAGCGGCACTGCGCGCGGTTTTTCCGGATGCTTCCACGCCCGAGCTCGGACCAGCGATTCCAAAGCGAATTGCGCGATTTTCGAGCCGAACAACGACACCCCGGAGGCGCGACAAAGATCCAAATAAATCGAAGCTTCGTCCCGCACCTCGCCCGGCGGTGTTTCAATGGCCCGCGTCGCTTGCAAATACGGCGTTCGCTGCATTCCGAGAAACAACGGAAACAGAAATGGTAAATCCGGTCGTTCGAGCGGCGATGTTGCAGGTAACACGTAATGGGCTTGGGATCCGGTTTCATTGACGAACAAATCCAGCGTGACGAGCAAATCCAGTTTATCAAAAGCGCGTCGTAATCGCGCCGAATCGGGCATGGTGATCAACGGATTACCTCCGGTGACGAAAAGCGCCCGTACTTGCCCTTTTCCCTCCGTGAGGATTTCGTCCGCCAATACGCCGCCCGGGAAAGCATCATTGACGGAACGAAAATTCCCGATACGCGATCGGTCGTCCCGCAAGAGCATTCCCGTACGTTTGCCGAAGGCCGCAAAATCGAAAATGCCCCGCCCGACGAGCGTCCCGCCGCGCCGATCCAGGTTCCCACCGACCGCATTGATGCATTCCTGAATCCAAAACGCCGTCGCTCCATGGCCGCCCATGTTGACGCCCGTGGAACAATAAATCGCGCTCGCTCCGGCATCGCGATAAGCCCGCACCATTTCCCGAAGTTTGTCGGGGGCAATGCCCGTGACCCGGGATGTTTTCTCCGGCGTCCACGGGGCGGCGATGGCCAGGACTTCATCGAGCCCTTTCATGAACGTAGCGACGCGTTTTCGATCGATCCCCCCGATCTCGTGCAGCTCGCGCAAAAATGATAAATAGAAGAACACATCGGTGCCGGGCCGAATGAAGACATGTTCTCCGGCTGTTTTGGCCGTCTCCGTGCGTCGCGGATCAATCAGAAAGAGTTTGCCCCCGCGCTCGACGATATCCTTTAATGCCCGCGCCGGATTGGGCACCTGCAAAAAGCTCCACTTCGACACGACCGGATTCGCCCCGACGATGATGAGGCAGCCGATATGGTCGAGATCCGGAAATGGTTGAGTGAAGGGAAACCCGTACATGTCTCGGGCCACGGCGAATTTGTTGCTGCAATCCTGCGTCGCCGAGGAATAAAAGCTACGCGACCCAACCCCCTGCATGAAGCCCTGCGCGAATATCGGGTGCATTGCGGAAAAACCCGCCGCCGTGCCCACGTACATCGCAATCGAATCCGGTCCGTATTTCTCGCGAATACTCCGCACGCGTTGGCCAATACGCTCGAGCGCCTCGTCCCACCGCACGCGCACGTGAGCGTTCCCACGACGTTCGAGCGGGAACAACACGCGATCCGGGGACCCGTACATCTTGTGTTGTTTCAAGCCTTTCGGGCAGGCAAACCCCTGCGTCGCCAGGTGATTCGAATCCGGCTCGAGCCGCACGACACGCCCATTCTCCACGGTCGCTTCGAGGCCGCACAACACCTCGCAAATTCGACAAAATGTATGCCTCGTCTCGCTCATGAGCTCGATTCTCCACACGAATACGTAATCGCCGCGGACTCATAACGCAGGACGGCCGACGTGGGAATCTTTTTTTTGTTTTGGGTGATTGCGAGGTTCCAAGGGCCGGCGACAAAAGCTTGACTTACATCGGTACGCGCGAACGTGAGCGCCCGACGCGATGGCTTGAATCTTGCTCCCCATCTTCGCGATGCGCTTGGCGCTCCTTCTTAATGCGGCGATTCTTACGTTATCGGCCGCCGCCCATGCCGACGTGCCGCTCGCGCCTCGCCACATTTCCGATGACCAAGCAATTCTTGCGAATCGCCCGCAGTTTTTGCATCCTCCCCCAATCGTACCCATCCGACTGAAACGATTGACGCTTCCGTCGGTTTCCCTCTTGACGCTCGAAAGGTCCCCGGAGATCCAGCTGCCCTCGATAGGGTTTTCCTACGATGTGCCGACGCATCCCGAACGCGTTTTGCGCGAGCCGCGAGTGGCGTACCGCCTGCTCGCGACAGCGGAAAATGTCGCGCTCGTCGGTTATGGTTTTGCTTCGTATTGGATATTCGCGGTCGAAAACCAAGCCGATTGGGAGCTCTCGTGGTCGGAGCCGAGTTTTCGCGAAAAACTATGGACGTTCCATGCCGTTCGAATGGATACGAATTCCTTCGAGACCAATACGATCAAGCACCCCGCAGCCGGCGCGTATACGTATCTTGCGGCTCGAGGCAGCCGACTTGGCGTCGGGGAATCCTTTGCGTTTGCCTTGGCCTCGTCGGTCTTTTGGGAGTTTTTCGCGGAATACAGAGAGAAAGTAAGTATCAACGATCTGGTCTTTACGCCGCTCGGTGGCCCCGCCATTGGCGAACCATTGCATCAGCTCGGGATCTTCTTTGAACGCAGCGAGGAAAACTTTCTCACGCGGCTGCTCGCCACGGGTTTTTCCCCATTTCGTTTTCTCAATCGCTATTTCTTGGGATGGGTGCCCATGGGCGCCTCCAAGTTCGACAAGTGGGGTTTTCCGGCGACGATTTGGCATAAATTCGATCTCTTCGCCGGCCTGGCCACGGATATCGATGCGAACGTCTTGCGCCGATCGCGTGGGTACGTCGGTGCGCAAACCGAAATCATCGACGTGCCCGAATACGACAAACCGGGCGTGATCAGGCATTCCTTGCGCCCCGGCACGATCACGAACATGCGTCTTGCCCTTCTGGTCGATGATCGCGGGATCCATCAATCGGATTTCATGAGCCGTACGATTCTCGGCGGCGTTTATGAGCAATCCATCGAAAGCGACAATGAACACGGACGTCTCGGTCATGCGCTTTTTGCCGGGCCGGCGACGGCGTTTCATTACGTGGCACATACGTTTGACGGCAGGATCGACGACAAACTTGGTATCGTGAATGTGCTCGGCGGCATGGTCGACGCGTCGATTTACCGGGGTAAGCTGAAAGCACGCTTCGGCATTGATGCGTACGCGGATTTCGCTGCGGTCAATTCAATGGCCATCGACGATTATATCGATCGGTATGGATACAATGGATTCAAATCCGTGCTCGTGGAACGGCAATACTATTTTGCCCTCGGCGCCACGATACGACCCACCGCGACCTTCTCGTATCGCGGAATCGAGCTCGGGGGCCAAGTGACGCACGACTTTCTCGAATCGATCGAGGGTCTGGACCGCTACCAGGAACGGCTGAAAAATGACCTGCACCTCTCCGATCGGAGAATCACGCAGCGTTATTGGCTTTCTTATGCATTCCCCGGAAACGACACGCTCCAGGCGCGTTTGGAGCTCGAGCGCCAAGAGCGAAGCGGGGTCATGGGCAATGTCGCCGTTTCGCGCCAATCCCTGAATTTGCGGGGTTGCGTGGCTCTACGATTTTGAGGGCGGTGGTTGGAAATGCGGCTTCGATTGTCGACCACCATCGGTGCCGAAGCGCTCCGCCACCGATGGTTGATCCACATCTGAGCCTACTTCATCAATTCGCTCAGTGGTCCCGGCGTTATGCGTCCCGGGCCCTCTTTGCCGAACATGTCGAAGTCGACTTGCGTCTTGCCCACCTGCGTCGGCGTTGCTCCGGCCAATTTGCCGAGCGTCGCCCATAGATTGGATATTTGGCGATGCGCCGTCCCACCCGTTTCGACGCCCGGATACACAATCGTCCGACCTCCCGTCGATAATCCGAGATTGCCGCCACCCATGAGCACCACGGGGAACTCCGAACCGGTCGCATGGTGTTGCTCGCCGTTGTCGGGAATGAAAACGATGACGGTATTGTCCAGCATCGTCCCGCCTGCCGGATCCGGGGTGTTTTCCAGCGGAATCGCCATTTGTTGCACGATCGCGTCGACCTGCTGCCTCGTCACGTCGTGAATCGTTTGCACGTACGTCGCATCCGATGCGGCACTGCGAGATGCCAGCGTCGTGAAACGATCTCGTCCACCGTGGGCGAAAACTCGTCGCCTGAACCATTACAAATTTTGGGGACGAAGCGCTAGCCGCGAGATCAAATCAATCGGCTGATGGTTCGTTTCGATCCGGATCATCGTCCTGCCTCACTTCGCTGGCCGCTTGCTCGCTCGTTTCGTCTTCGCCCAATTCCTCAGGGGTCGGTGCTCGAATCTTGCTCAGGAATTCGTCGAAATTGTTCGCGACGAAATAGGGCTCCGGCGGTCCCTCCCCGAAGTCGAAGTAATACACTTGTCCGTAATGCTCGTCATCGAGTAGGAGCATGAAATTCCGTCCAAAAGCATCGTATGCAATGGGCAACAGATGATTCTCCTTGCAACCCTCGAGTCCTTCCAAGGTCGAGATCAAATCGTCTGACTCATCTCCTGGTAGAACACCGTAGAAGGTGTGAAGTGCTGTTCCTTTGAATTCTGCACCGTCAATATCGATAAGGTCTGGTGTTGGTCGACCGCCGTTGTGGGTTAACAAGAACTTTCGGTATTGCTGAGGTAAGGAAAAGCCTGACGCGGCTTCCAGTTCATCAAGGTCGTGTTCATGGAGCGTTGGTCCCGAGTCCGTAAACTGAATCATGGTTTTCGTTGTCCCTGCGCAAAACCGCCGGTGTGGCCGGTTTGTTCATGAATGGTTTTGGGTATCAATTGCATTGTTTCACCATCTTGATGGTGATGCCATATATAGCCTTTCGGCTCATTCGGGAGCTTCGCCTCCTTGTTTGCAGCTATTCGATCCTTCTTCCGATCCCCCGTAAACTTGATCTTCACTTCTTGCTTGACAACGCCCGCTGCTCGAAAGTCGGGGAACCCATCCGCGTCAAACGGCACGCCGGTGATCGGATGCTTTTTCCCCGCAAGGTGCATGTTGCGAATTCGCTTTACACCTGGCGGTGGATTCGTAAACGTCTTCGTAACGGTTGTCGTCGGGTTCGTCGCGGTTGATGTGGGCGGTCCGCGCTCGGATACCGCGGGCGTGGTCGATTGCGAGTTTGGCTTGGTCGGCGTTGGCGTCGGTTTGGCCGGGGCAGCCGGCTGCGTTGGCGCCGGTTGCGGCCTTGGTTTGGCCTGCGGCGTTGGAGCTTGTTGTTGGACTGGTTTTTCGGTCAGCGGCGCTTCGCAAGGTTCGCCCTCGCGCCGAAGTTGCTTCAAATCTTCAAAACCATGCCACGTCGTTACATAACCATTCGCGCCCAGCGCCATCGACCCGGCAAACACGACATAGCCCACAGGAGCCCCTCCACCACTCCCGCACATCCCCATGCCGGCGCCCATGCCGGCGCCGGCCAAGATCATTTGCCCCGTGCCAATCGCGATTTCCCCACACGCTCGACCGAAGCGCGCCCAATATTTTCCCTTGGGCAATGCTCGCACTTCAATGGCGATGTCAATCGCTTGCGGAGCCAATGGCACCGCGCCCGACGTCGCTCCGTAGACAAACCCTTTCGTGTATTCCGTCCCGTCCTCGCCCAGCAATGACGGCTCGGCTCCAGCTGTCGGCGCTTCGGTTGTCGGCTCCTCGGTTGTTGACGCACCCGGGATGGAAAGCCGCAGCTTTTGTCGATGTTCGAGGCGCTGTGGCGAGGGTTCCGGATCTTTCGCCACTTCGGAGATCCACGCCAATGTCTCCTTCACCAGACGGATTTGCGCGCGGTCGCGCGGATCTCCGACGACTTGCCCCATCAATCGCGGATCGGGCCGCGCGCGACACGCTTCCTCCGCAACGGCTTTCTGCAATCGCTCACGTAATTCAGGCGGCAGCGCCAATCGCTCCGTCTCCGCCTCGAATTGCGCCGACGTCGGCAAATACG
>CAYSYX010000319.1:0-10930 GCA_964435055.1 uncultured Polyangium sp.
AATGGCCACATCGTAACGAAAACGAGTCTTGATGACGCCGCCGGCGCGCAAGTTATCCAGGCTCAGGCCGCTCTCTTTGGGTTTGTCTTCGGAGGGCCCCGCTTGACTCACGCGCGCGACGAGCGGTTTTTTCGGTTCGAAATATCGTTTGGCCGCTGGAACCGAGATGATCTCTCGTTCGGGATACCGCAACGCCGTCAGTGCGCCCCCAAAGACGCAACCGGTATCGAGGCACAACGTATTGTTCAACCATTCGGCGGTCAGCATCGGCGTGTGGCCATAAACGACGGCCGCGCGACCATGGTATTCATTGGCCCATTCATGACGCACGGGCAAACCGTATTCATCGGTTTCTCCCGTCGTATCGCCGTACAGCCCGAATTCCCGCGCCGCGCTCGACGAACGTCCCTGCATATTTTCTTTGATGCCGGCGTGCACGACACACAACTTGCCATCGTCGAGGACGAAATGCCCCACCAGCTTTTCAATGAAATCAGCGACCTCTTCATGAAAAGATTCCGGCATTCGATCGAATTCCGCCACCGTTTCCGCCAAACCGTGCGTGACGGAAACGGTTTTTCCCCGCAGCTTTCGCAGAAACTTGACCTCGTGATTGCCGGGAAGACATATCGCCGCCCCCGATTCCACCATCGACATGGCGATCCGCAAACTGTCGACGATCCGCGGCCCGCGATCGATCAAATCGCCCAGAAAAATCACGCGCCGCCCGGCCGGAGCGACAACCTGCACTCCATGCGGATAAGCTTCGCCCCACGTGAGCGAATAACCCAAAAGCTCGAGCAATGCTTCGAGTTCGTCCGCGCAACCGTGCACATCACCGATGATATCGAACGGGCCCGAATCATCGCGTTTGTCCGTCCATAACTTGTGACGAAGGACCTTGGCGCGATCCACAGCCTCCGGCGAATCCAGGACAAAAATATCCCGAATCCCCTCCCGCGAAGGAGCTTCGACAATTTTGCGAACTATCTCGACTTCGCGCTTCACTTCATAAGGCGAAACCACACAATCGGAACGACTCGCATTTCGCGCAATACAGAAACGTTCGTCAATCTTGAACGCGATCACCACGGCAAACAAATGGTGCCGACGCGCGAGCGTCATGAGGCCCCGACGAACCTCGCCATCCATGAGATCGCTGTCGACGACGACCATTTTTCCCGCGAACAGGCGATTCTGAATGATGGTTTGAAATAACTCCTGCGCATCGTTCGACGGCGTAAGACCCGTGTCGCCGACGCGACGACGACATTCGTCGAAAGAAACAATTTCGGAGGGATCGAAGAAGCGTTTCGCAAACGTCGTTTTACCCGCACCACGCGGTCCGACGAGCAAGACCAGGCTCGGATCAGGCAAATCAATCGTGTCGTCGGACTCGTCGAGGTTCATTTTGAAAAAACCGCCATTCGTATCGCCTGCTGCGACGAGCCCGGGGACAAAAGACGAATTCGATAACCCGAGCGCTCCGATACGCCCGAGGCCCACGCGTCGAATCGTTTGGCACTCCAACCATCGGCCGAGGCGTCTTCGTCACGTTTGGCGCCGTTGAGCATCACGACGACCGTGTTCGGACACGCCTGTTGAAACACGACTCGTTCCATTTCCGCGAGGCGTTCCTGCGGCAAATACTGGACGACATCGGCGAGAACCGCGGCATCGAATCCGGACAAACGTGCGTCGGAATAATACAGCGACCCATGCCATAAATCGATGCGCTCGGACTTCTTCGCGCCTCGGCGATCCAGCTTCATCCGCGACGCCGCCGCCTCGAGCGCCAGGTGGGCGACATCAAAGCCCACGATTTTCGTCAGCGCTTTTTCCCGCACCAATCGCGCGAGGAGTTTTCCGTCGCCACAACCGAGATCCACCACGGTATGCGCCGCGGCTTCGCGAAGTTCCAAGACAATCGCATCGGCGCGAGCGTCATCCAGCTGGCTCAGCTGAGACAAACCTTCGCCCGTCGTTTGAGCTCCAACGGAATCCACTGCGGCCAAGCGACGAAACGCGAGCGCCGTTTCGGACGTCCGACGCGCCGCATGCGCCGACATGATGCGTTCGCTCGACGCATGCCCACGTGCGGCGCCTTCGGCATGCACGAGCAGCGATTCACGTTCGCCATCGAGAACGCGATCCCGCACGTGCCCGTCGAGCAACGGACCCAGGACGTACAGATGCGACAAAACCTCGTACAACGGACACAGTTTTTTGAAACGAACCGTTTGTCGAACGAGGTCCTCGTCGGTGGCGACGGACGAGCTGCACGCGGATTCCTCCACCGTCACGTCGTACCCGAGCGGACCAAACAACGCTTGCGCATCGGTCGATCCGCGCTTCACAGCCAACGACGACAAGCAGACTTCCACGGGAAGAACCGCCGAAACAAGCTCGGGTCGTTGGGGAGCACGAGCCGCGAGCGCCGTCCCGAGCGCCCGCGAGATCGCGACGCTCATCATCGCCGAGTTCGTCGTAGCAAACCCATCGGACGAACCGTTTGAGGTCCAATGAACTGCTTCGACGTCCAAGACGAGCGCCATCGTGGCCGCATCCGAGGCGACTTCCGGAAAAAAGACGTGCGCCATTCCAAACGGCAAACGCGTCGAGTGTAGTTTGTCCGGGCTCTTGTCGATCAGAACCGCGAGATCGGCGGCTTGAGGCCCGGTGACTCGAAGAGTGAACAACATGCGAAGCAAGTCCGAGCCTATCAAAGGTGGAAGTGAACGGTCACTCCGAACGGACGGGAGGCGAACCAACGCAACGCGAACGAAACTACACACGAATCTGTGGGAAGCAGAAGGACCAGATCTTCATGTAAGGCATCGCGGGGAGTTCCGTTAGACTCGCACCATGAATCCACGTGCGCGATCTCTGTTGATTTTGTTCACGCTCGCGCTGCTCCTTGCATGCAGCGCAGGCGGCTGCGGAGCGGCCTACAAGGCGGGCGAAGCGTCCATGGCGGCCCCGGAAGGAAGTCCGCGTGAGGCGTATGCCTCCGATGAGATGGGTATGCCGCCGCCGCCTCCGCAACCTATCGCGGCGCCCGAGGACAGGGCCAAAATGGCCGAGTCTTCCGCCGAGGAAAAACCCGCCGACAAGAAAGATGCGGGCGAAGGCGCGGGCAAAGGTGGTCCGGCCAAACCGGCGCCCACGACGTGGAAACGATCGCAGCTCGCGGCGCATTCGGTGAAGGTCGACGTGGGCGACAATGAATCGCTGCCCGTGCGATCGATGCAGGCCAAAGTGACGCTCGATGGATTCATGGCCCGCGTCGTGCTCGATATGGTCGTGAAAAACAACGGGCCGAGGCAATACGAGGGCACGTTGAAATTGCGTTTGCCCACGGGTTCGTCCCCGTATTACTTCGCATTCGGTCAAGACGCGGTGGCCATTGCAGCCGACGCGGCTCCGACGTTCTTCACGCCCGAACGCGTACGCACGATGGGCGCGGATCCGATCGAGATCCGCAACGATCGTCAATCGCTGTGGATGGGCGTGAAAGAAGCGCGCATGGTGCCCAAAGAAAAGGCGGCGCTCGCGTACACGAATACAGTGCGACGCCAAGTCGATCCCGCATTGCTCGAATGGTCCGGCCCGGCCATTTTCAACGCGCGGGTTTTTCCTCTCGTACCCAACAAGAACCATCGCATCGTTCTCGGTTACGACGTGCCGCTCACGAAGATCGGCGAAGATCTGGAATACACATTCGATTTGCCCGACAACGTCGGCAGCAAAGCCATCGACATCGCCGTGGTTCCTCCACAAGGCGCCGCCGTCGAATCGACGCCCGCGGTCAAACCTTTTGAGGACAAAGTTCGCAAGTTTTACCGGTACGATGATCCGAAGGAAAAAGCCGTCACGCTTCGTCTGAAGAAACCCGCGCCGAGTTTCGTCGTGGGTTCCGATGCTCCGACGGGTTCGTATTTCGCGGCCGACGTGACGCCGCAAATTCCCGCGACGGCTGCGGCCAAAGGTCGAGACACCGCGCTGTTCCTCGTCGATACGTCGTTGTCGTCCAATCCCGATCGCTTCAACGTGTGGCTCGAACTGCTGCGCTCCGTGCTGGAAAACAACCAGGACACGATCAAGCGCTTCAACGTGATGTTCTTCAACATCGAGCAGAGTTTTTACAAGCCGTCTTTCGTGACAAACGATGCGGCAACCCGTCAGGACGTGCTCAATTTCGCCAATACGCTGGCGCTCGAAGGCGCAACGGACATCGGCGCGGCGCTCGTTCGGGCAACCCGCGCACCTGCGGATGGAGCCACGAGCTGGGACGTGTTTTTGCTGAGCGATGGTTCTGCGACGTGGGGCGAATCGGATGCCTTCACGATGGTGCGGCGCCTCGAGAAAACCGCGGTCGGATCGATTTACGCGTATCAAACGGGCATGGCGGGCACGGACAGCGATGCCTTGTCATTGCTCACGCGCGAAACGGGCGGTGCGGTCTTTTCCGTGATGGGAAGTTCGGAAGTCAAAACCGCCTCGACGGCGCATCGTAATCGTCCATTACGATTGGTGTCGGCGTCGGTCGCCGATGGTTCGGATGTGATTTTCGCCGGACGTCCGCGATTTATCTATCCGGGACAAACACTGCGGGTCGTGGGTCGAGGGACTCCGGCGGCCAATGCGACGCTCGAAATGAAGCTGGATGCCGGCGGCGGTGAACAAACCGTCAAGGTTCCACTTGGACAACCCATTACGTCGCCGCTCGCCGTGCGTGCGTATGGTCAGGTCGCCACGGCGCATATCGAAGAGTTGGCGCCGGTGACGGAAGCGATGTCGAAAGCGTATTCGATTCACTTCCGCGTTCCGGGAAAAACGTCTTCGTTGCTGATGCTGGAAAGCGAAGCCGATTATCAACGATTCGGCATCGTTCCGGAAGATTTCGCCAAGACCATCAAGTCGGCGCAAGCTTCGCGGATCGTCGAAGATTCGCTGGACTTGGCGGCGAAAGCCATCGGTAATCCCAAAGCGGCGTTTTTGCGCTGGTTCGATACGTTGCCCACGATGGCGAGCGTGAATTTCTTTCCGCATCCGGCATTCCGTCCGGCGCTCGAACGCATGCCCGAATCGAGTTTCCGAGTGGATGCTGCGCCGCTCGATGTCAAACAACGTACGAAAGGTTCGTTGCCCAAGAACATCATGGATCTGCTCGCGACGCATAAACTCGATTACGACCAGATCTCGGCGGAGGCCGATCGTCGTCGTTCGGCGGCGGGCCCCGCGGATGCGCTCAAAGCATTGAGCTCGCTTGTCGAGGAAAACCCCGGTGATGCGGTATTGGCTCGAGACGTGGGGATCAGCGCGATGAGCTTTGGTTTGTCCGCGGACGCGTTTCATTTGTTCCGACGCGTGGCGAATTCGCGTCCTTATGAGCCGCAGACCTACCGCGCCATGGGTCAAGCCTTGACGCGTTTGGGACAACCGGACTTGGCCATTGCGTACTTCGAGGTGGCTCTGGCTGGACGCTGGGATGGTCGATTCGGAGATTTCCGCAAAATCGTGGCCGTCGAATACTTTGATTTGTTGCAACAGATCACGAGCGGCAAGATGAAATCGAGCGTTCCGGATTTCGTGAAGCAACGCTTGCCCGAAGTGGCTCGGGAAGTGCAAATCGACGCGGCCGATATCGTCGTGATGATCACGTGGAATACCGACGGAACGGACGTGGATTTGCATGTGACGGAGCCGGGCGGAGAGACGTGTTTTTACGGCAATCGCAACACGCGTATGGGCGGGCAATTGACCCAAGACGTGACGCAAGGTTACGGGCCGGAGATGTACGTCTTGAAAAACGCGCAGAGCGGTCAGTATTTGGTGCAAGCGAAATACTTTGCCTCGGATCGCAATCGAGCATCGACGCGGACGAAGGTCAGCGTGGTCGTGATCGAGGATTACGGGACATCGGCGCAACGCATGAGCGAGCGCGTCGTGACGCTGGCGTACGACAAGGACATGCACGATTTGTTCAAGATTGGTCGTAAAGCGACAAACGGTCCGAAACCGAAGCCGGTGTTGCAAATGGCCCAGTGATGGGAAGGAAGTGACGTGAATTGGGAATCACGTGCCGGAGCATAACGACCGACACGTGGTTCCTTCCGTCGGTACGTTATCGACGGATGTCAAGCGCTGCGGTTTTCGCTATGAAGCCGCTCCAGCTGCGCTACTTGACGAAAACGTGATTTTGTTTGTGAATCCCGACAGCAAATAGATACCGTCGCTGCTGTCGTTGTTGTCGATGGCGATATAGAGGTCGTTGCCGTCAATCGCCATTCCCTCGACACCCATCCAAGGCAAGTCGCTGCTCCACACTTCCGTCAGCGCCCCCGTCGTCGAATCAAGGGCGAGAGCTTGCAGATAATCCTTGGACGAACCGCCGTCATAAAGCACCCAAAGGTAGCCGCGTGACGCGTCGAAGCAGAATTCGGAGATCTTCGGCGTTTTGCTTTCTCCCGAGCTGGCTCGAGGCTGAGATATCGTCAGCGCTCCCAATGACAAACCATCGGTGCTCACGTTGACGGGCGACGATGCGATATCATTGCCACCGTTACCATCGTCAAGATTGTAAACGTAGGCGGTACAAGTCTCGGCTTGTGTAGCTACGACAAACACGCCGCCGTAATGGTTGCTCGATGCCCACGATGAAGGATAGCTGCCCGAAGGAACAAACGTCATTGCCTCCATGCCCGCGTTTGTCTTGTCATTCGGCGTAATGCCGTTGAGGTCCCAGGTGCTGCCCGTGAGTGTTCCGACGTCATTGGACGAGTCGCTTTGATTAAAACGCAGCACTTTGGGGCATGTGGGATTCGGATGCTTACTCGACGTTCGATCGCCCTCGACACCGAGCATAATCTTGCCATTGGCGTAGGTAACGGATTCGAAGTCATTGGGCTTCAAGTCACTATTGTTGTCGGTGACATTGATGGATGACGCGCTGATCGTGGTCGGCCCGTGCCACGAAGTGTCGCCCGGATTGCCATCTCGGCAATGATTGATTTTGGCCTTGATCACTTGACCTGAGTCGCCAACGGCAAAGATCCACGGATCCGTGCCGTCGCTGTAGATGGTCAATCCGCTGGGTTCAAACGTCGTCGCATTTGGCAACTTCAAGGAACCGGGCGTAATTCCACAAAAGGACGCAATGGACATGTCGTTTTGCTCTGATGCTAGGTTTTGCGAAGTTACAATGCGTACTCGACACGCATTGAACCGGAGAAGATAACACATTACGTTTCGGTTCGGAATGTTTTTTTGAAGAAGATTCGGAAGGCGCAACAACATTGCGTGGTGCCACCATGGGACCGGACTTCAGCAACGCATCGTGCATTGTCGACGTGCGCGCTTCAGCGAGCGTGCTCGCCTCGAGGCAATGAGAATGTTTTCCAACTCCGAACGAATGCAGCTTAGGCTCAATTTGCGGATTCTTCCGGCAGCTTGGGCCACCATTGCGTCCGCCCGGGGCCATCTTCCGTGCGATAACGGGTATGCCGGAGCGCTCCTTCATAACTGAGCAAAGGCGCAAGCTCGTCGTCTTTCAATACGGTTTCCACTTCATGGACTTGACCGTCAATGAGCATCTGCTTGCCGATGAGCCGAGTCCCATGGCTATAATCCGAATACCAATCGCCGTGATAGGTGCTGAGAGGTTGAATTGGTTTGCCCTCGGCGTTATGCCAACCATAAATGGCCAATCGGTGCGGTCTTTCTTCGAGCACATTGGACAGGACAATATCTTTTTTATGGCCCGCGATCAGGCGGGAAACCCCTGCATGTAGGTCGTTTGTCGAGGAAGAAAGCTGTTCGTCGATGATTTGGTCGTGTTTGAGAAACTCGGGCGGCCTGACCATCCATGCACTTGGCGATATGGGACGAGGCGGAAGTTTTGTTTGGGCATTTTGGTAAAGAACCTCGACCAATTTGGTCGTGGGCAAGAGCGCTCCCACGCGATCGGCCACGAGCTGCGCGGAAAGCGGCGACAACGCGATTCGCACGGAATTGGACTCGCTGCCAATGCTCAAATAATCGCACGTGGCCCAAAGGGTGACTTTTTTCTTGTGCCCCGATTGCGTGAACGCATCAAACTCGATACGCGACAATCGGCGCAACGATTCGGGAAGATTGCCGCGGAGTAATTCTCGAAGCGCCGCTTCTTGGACCTGGTTTTCATCGGCATTGGCCAACGATGCAATAAAAGCGTCGCCGTCCAATGCATTCGCCGGCCGGGGTGGAAAGGACAACGACGCTTGAACTTCGGGAGCGGGAGGGACAAACGTCGGTTTGAGCGCAGGAGGTGGAGGCGAACATGCGACAAACGCGGCCCCGAAAAACAGGAGCGAAAAAGTGGAGGCTATACGAGATTTGTTCATGAACAATGCGTCGACATAGAAATCGCCTCGAGAACCATAACCCGGGCCGGATCATCGGAGATGGCGGACCCAATGTCAACGGGTCTCGAGATTTGTCGTAATGGTCATGCATCGCGGCCGTTGCGAAGACGTGAGTGCCGGCTCGGCGCCGAACGCTGCATTCGCACGGGTAACCTCGAGGAAAGAGCAGACGCCGGGAGGGTTTGTCCAGCCGAGAGGGTCCGCGGTTTTTCCTTTACGAGCAAAATGAGTCTTCCCGGAGAAACCCGTCCATGGTAAAGTCGCGCGCGTGAAGAAGTCGAATCGTTCACAAGGTCCTCGCAAGTCTCGTCCACACGCGGCCTCGCCGGGCACCTGCAACCTCGTGCTCGAACAGGTGCGTTGTTTTGCGCGTGCAGTTGTTCCCCTCGATGCAGCCGTCACTGTCATTATCGGTCAGAATGGTGCCGGTAAAACCACGATTGCCGAAGCCATTGCGTCGCTGGTGCACGGCGAAGGCGAAGGGCTCGAAACATTTCCGCTGCGTCGTGGAGCTACGACCGGCTCGATCGAATTCGTCGGTGCCGACGATACTCGTTTGGCGCGTTGGAACGCCGGCACCAAAAGTGCCAAGCGTGAACGTCTCTCCGCCACCCAGCTCGTTTTCGTGTACGGTCAATATCGCGCATTACGACCGCCGCCGGTTCGACCGCGGTCGACGCTCAATTTGTTCAGCTCACCGGCGTTCGAGAAAAACGCCGAACGGCCCGTTCCCGACAACCTCGATGATGCCTTGCGTCGCCCCATGACGCGATCCCTTTTCAATTTCGACGAATACCTATTTCGCGACCTCGCCGCTTATGTCGCGCTGGTGGAGCAGCAAGGGCATTCCGAGCCGGCCGCTCGAGCGGCCTGGGAGCGATTGCGTCAATGGCTGGAATCCCTCGATGCCACACGAATTGAAGGCGTGGAGATCGTCGAGCTCGATGGACGGCGCACGGCGGCGTTTCGGCACGCGGGCGTTACATTGCCGCTGTCGGATTTGTCGGACGGGTATCGGGCGATGCTGGCGGTGGTGCTCGATTTGGCCATTCGGTACACCAAGCGGTTTTCGACGCTCGACAATCCGCTCTCCGGTGAAGCGATGGTTGTGATCGACGAAGTGGAATTGAATCTGCACCCTCGTTGGCAACGACGGGTAATCGATCAGCTCACATCGCTTTTTCCGAATACGCGTTTCGTGCTCACGACGCATTCGATTGCCATCGTGCAAGCTGCCATCGACAATGGAAATAGCGTGCTCGGGTTGGAAGAAGCGCCGGATCGCAGCACGATTGTGCGCGCCTTGAAAAAAGGCGATATCAAACGACTCGACGGAGCGGAATTGGATTCGGTGCTGGTCGATGAAGCCGTGTTTGGCGCGGAATCACGCTATTCGCCTACGTACGAGCGAATCGAAAAACGAGCCGGTGCATTGCGTGAAAAATTGGAAGAGGGCGAGGCCACTCCAGCTGAACGCAAAGAGCTGTTGAACGCATTGGACCAATTGCAGGGTTTGGTGGCGCGAGAAGAACAACGCGAAAGCAAGGGGCCGCTTTTGTCGGAGATTGCAAAAACACAGATTGCCCTCTTGCGCCATTTGGAGCGCGAGGTTTCCGCAAAGGTGCGGCCGTGATTCGGCTCGATCGTCAAGGCGTCAAGACGCCGAAGGATTGGAAGCAGCGAGTCGATGCGGCCTTGTCCCCGAACGCGGCGGTTTTTTGGAAAAAGGCGCGGGCGTTTGAAAAACTCGCCGAACAAGGGGCGAAACGCAAAAAAGGGTTTGCCGCGTATGCGCCGGATGCATTGCCGGTGAATGCGAAAGGAAAGCGCGATTTTCCAGCGGTATGGCAAAAGCACGGCGAAGTGCGGGAAGCGATTGCCGCAATGTCGCATGGCCGCTGCGCGTATTGTCAATCGGACGTGAGCTCCAATCACGCGGGCAAAGGTGGCAAGGAAAAACCTCCGGGACAGATTGAACACTTCAAGCCGAAATCACGTTTTCCCATGCAAGCCTACGCGGTGAGCAATTATTTTCTGGGTTGCATGGGCTGCAATGGCGCCAAATCGGATCAATGGCCGGCGAGTGGGTATGTGCGGCCGGATCGAGGTCAACCGGGCCAACGGTTCGTTTTTGCGAAGAATGGCAAAATGAAGGCGGCGCGCGCGAGGGACATGCAGGCGAAGAAAACGATTGAGGATTTGGATTTGAATCGATACTGGTTGAAGTTTCACCGCAAAGGCGCGATTCGGGATCACGTGACCTTCGTGCAGAATCTGTTGAATGTTCCGGGGATTCCGTTGGACAAACTATTGCTACCGGAGCATGCGCGTTTCTCGGAAGCGATCAACCAGAACGTGTGGCGCGTTTGGGCCGAGGCGATGGTGCGGCGGCCTTAGGGTGCGTGCGATCGAATTCGTCGATGAGGGCTTGAACGCGGTGTTCGGGGTCGAGAAAATTTAGGGGTAATACCGCCTCCACAAGTACAAGTCTTACCGCCGGAGTAGCGGTCCACATAGCTCGCAAA
>CAYSYX010000320.1:0-1646 GCA_964435055.1 uncultured Polyangium sp.
TGTGGCAAAGAATTACGATTTGTCCGAGCGGGACATTGCGCGATTACGGGCAACGGTCGACGATATGGTGGCGCGTTGGCGTCGTGCATCGCAAAACCTCGAAATGGCCGCCCGAGATTATGAATACGCGGCCGTGTACCATCACCTATCGAGCGATGAATTCGAGCGCGCCGCACGGAATTACGAAATGGCTGCGGCTGAATACGAGGTGATTGCGACAATGCTGCTTCGGGCGGCCTCGTCGAAAGGGCTGCTTTGGGATATTTGTGGGGAATCGGGAAGTGTGCAAGGATTTGACGAATTGCGCACGATGCTCGAACAAGGCGCGGAGAAACCGTTCAACGTGCCGCTCCTGATGCTCGAGGCGCTTGTCCGGCGAGCGGCGAGGATGTTGTTGTGTGAAAGCTGATGCGCTTCTTGGCGGGGTCGCCCGAGTGTTCAAACGCGGCGCAGGGTCCAGTTGTCCAGGTCGGCAAACATTGCATTTTGCGGATTCGGTGGGCTGGCAACTCCGAGCAGTTTCTGAATCTTCTCATGTCTATGTATCGCTTCCGCAAGTTTTTCCTCGTAGCCTCGAATGCCGTGTTCATGGACTACCGACCTCCAGGCTTCGACGGAACGAGCGTACCATTCGAGTGCGCTCGAATATCCATATCTTCTTTTCACCAATTCTCCTATGCGGCCGTAGATCGTCCCGAGACCGATACGCGCCAATGCGGGACGCTGAGGCATTACATATTGTTCGAGGACGTTCTTGCCGTGTTGAAACGAGAGCAATGCGAGCGTCCAATTCTGTCTCTCGCATTCGACGATTCCTCGTTGCGTCAATGCTGTAGCGAGTAAGTTATGCGAATCGCAGGTACTTTTACGGGAAAGTTCTTCGAGCCATCGGGCCGCGGCCGCGAATGCCTTCGATGCCGACTCCAGCGCTCCCTCCGCATGTTGAATCGCGCCTTCGCGAAAGCAAAGTCGTGCAAGCTCGTCTCTGATTTCCGGTGTCATGGGCCTGCGTCGTCCCGAGGCCGTTGATATCGCGACCGCGAGCACGCCGAGCGCCTCGTTCGATCGACCCCATTTTTGCAAAATGTAGCTTCTGGTCGCGCCGAGACGCATACCGAGCAGTTCGGTGCGAATGCGTTCGGTCGGAGACGTATTGGTCAACGCCACCTCCAACATGCGTATCGCTATGGCCGCTCGATCCAATGCGCGCAATCCGGCGTCATACTCACCGAGTTCCCCGTGCAACAAACCGCAATTTTCGTGAAATTTCACCAATTTTTCTTGTTCAATCGCAGTCAAACGTCCAGCCTCGCGGCCGAGCAATCGAGCTCCCCGTTCGCCGAGCAATCGGGCTCCTCGTTCGTAATATTCGAGTGATTTTCGATTGTTTCCTTTTCCATAATATGCTCTGGCTTTTTTCTCATAAATTTTGAGAAGGGCACCGAATGCCACGAGATCATCGGTTTGGTTCCACCGTGCCTCCAATCGTCGCTGATCGCCCTCCACATTGCGCACGTCGCCGTCTTTCGGTTGCTCCGGTCCCGGCTTTCCTATTGCAGCTTTTGGGGGATCGGCAATGTTCGCCACCGCCGGAGCTTCCTTTACCTGCGGCTTCATGCCATGGTTTGGCTTGTCGGCGCTATTCG
>CAYSYX010000320.1:1656-10912 GCA_964435055.1 uncultured Polyangium sp.
CGGGAGGCGCGTGACGCGCAGGTTTCCGACAAATCGCAAAACCCATGGCGGAGGTTTGCGGAGAATTGACCGATTGCTTCCTGAATTCTTGCGCAGTTTCGCCCAGTTTTCCGACCTCGAACCCGGTACCTATGCGCTTTCGATAGAGGCGCTCGAATTCGCCGGCGACGTTGGCCATTGTGGGCCATCTCATTGCGGGGTCCAAATCGAGTGCTCGCCGCAAGATCGGCCATGCTTCCAACGGCATGAGCATACTCACCCGATTGAAATACGCCAAATAATTGCCGAGGACACCTTTGCCCTCTTCGCCAAGCTTCCAAGTCCTTCCGCCGGCAAACATGGCCAGTACCGTCATCGCCCAGCTCCATTGATCCGTATGACCGTCGACTCGTTTTAATGCAGCTTGTTCAGGCGATCGATAAGGGTCTGTCATACCATTTACCGTTGCGGATTCTTCCGTGCCGTCGTCCGTTGCGACTCGGTACGACAAACCTGCCAGACCAAAATCGGTAAGTTTGACCATGCCTTGTGTATTGATGAGAACGTTCTGCGGCTTGACGTCTTGGTGCACCAAGTGCTGCTCGTGCAGTGCTTGCAGCGCACGTGCAAGTTGAATGGCGATATCGAGTTTGTCTCGCAGCGTGATCAAGACACCACTGCGAATCCATTCTTCGAGCGAGCCGCCGTCCACGTATTCGGCGAAAACAAAGACTCGGTCATCGATCTGCTGCGAAAAGAAACATTGTACCAGATGCGGATGCGCTTCCAATTCGTGCCACTGCTCCACCTCTTTCAAGAAGTGTTGGTGCGCCTTTGTATTGGACGAAAGCGCTGTTTTGACCGCATAATATTTTCCGGTGACAATCTCTCGAACGAGCCAGACGATTCCTTGACCACCCCGTCCCAGTTCGCGTTCGACAACATATCCGGGAAGAATCTCGGTGCCATTTTTTATGACAACCTGCATATTCATCATGGGCCACTCGTGTAGGATCGGCTGTATGCGTCGGTGATTGCTTCAAGCTGTATGCGAAAATCGCTCGCATCAATCGGACGTTGCTGCGGGTCATCCGACAAGGCCCGATCCAATAGGTCGCATAGGGTGGGGGGAATATGGGCTGTTCGCTTGCGAATCGGAATGACGCGCCTTTTTACTACGTCGGAGAACGTATGATCCCGCTTTGAAACTTCTCGTGGCGTGGCTCCACAAAGGAGCCAATACATCAGCGCGGCCACTGACCAAACATCCGCCGTCGGGCGAACATGCTTGAAATGCGCAACTTGCTCGCAAGCCATGAATGCAGCGGTGCCCATGACTGTTCCGGACTTCGTGAGCTCCGACAAATCCCTGTCTTCGAAACATTTGGCCAGGCCAAAATCAGCAATCACAACGTGGTTTGCGTTGTTCCACAACACATTTTGCGGCTTGATGTCACGATGTACAAATCCTTTGTCATGCGCATACGCCAGCCCCTCCAGCACTTCCAGCGTGATCCTTACGGCAGTCTCCAGGCTCGGTCGTCCACGACTTGCCACCCATTGCGACAAATTACCGTTTTCATAATAGGGCATGACGAAGTAATAACTTTGATGGACTTCGCCTCTATCTATCGTGGCTACGATGCGCTCGTGCTTCAACTCCAGCAAGATTTCAATTTCGCGTAAGAAACGCTTGCGAGCACCGCTGGATGCTGCTGCGTATGGCTCCATCACCTTGATAGCGACATGCTGAGTTCCATGATGGGGTTTGGCAAGGTATACCTGTCCCATACCGCCTTTGCCAATCATTGCTTCGATTTCGTACCCTGGGATCGATGGAACTGCATGACCCCACTCTTTCGGCGGTAACGACGTAGTCACAGCCTGCGATATGTTCTCCTTTACCACATTTCTTTTCGTGGTCCGCACCTGTGTCACGGCCATTCGGGTTGTGACGGCTCGTGTGGGGACGCCGAGCTCCTGAGCAATTGTCGTCATATCCAGGGACTCCGAATCTCCGGTGTGTTTGGTAGCGAGGTCGTCGATTGCCGCCGTCAGCCAATCATCACCCGTCTCGTATTTGGGACGGACTGGCCAACTGGAGAGCGGGGAATCCACAAGTCGCTCGATACATGCAAATTCGAGCAGGCTTCCCGGGGTAATCAATTGGGGTAGGTAATGACTCGCGTCCACAAACGCCAACAGGCCTGCTCGAAGCATGGGCGGGTCCGTGCCGACCATGGGCGTTAAATCCTGGCCGCGAATCAATGCCACACGTAGCCGCAATGCTTGTACGTCCGGACAAGGACCGAGCATGGATTCAATCCGATTCGTCATTGCCTCGATGAGGTTTGAATCAGGATTGTTTTGGCGGGTCATCAAGTGTGCGGTCACCATTGCATGCATGGGATTGTCAAACGAGGTGGCAGAATGCTCAGTTGACGGAGCAATGAACGTTCCATGTGCGCTTGTTTGCAATTTGGTCAGGCAATGGACAACAGTGGCTTCGTTGTGCGAAAACGGAGGGATTGGGTTGGTTGTACCGCGCACCAAGAAGGCTCGAGCGTCCTCGAAATGGGGATCGAGCACGTCGTCAATGGCCACAACCGTGGTCCAGCCTTGATACAAGTGCACCGACAGTTCACGAGGCGCCGCGCCCTTGTTTCGTAAAACGTATGCGCCGGGGCTCAAGTGTGCCGAAAATATAATGGGCGTATTCACTTTCGTGTTTATCGGTACCGCTGCAGTCAAGTTGATGGTTCGGTCCCTGCGAGAAATCGACCAGCCATGTGCCGCCTTTTGGGTGGGGCTTTGTTGTCCCGATCCTCGCGGGATGATCGCCAAAAGTACGCGACTCGAGACGCCTTGTTCTTCGCCAGGTGCCGTGTAAATTTCGAATTGCCTTGTCGCGCGAAGGCGGAGGAACGAAGCAATCCACGCGACCGCCGCCGTTTGTTCGGGTGTAAATTGTGGAACGAGCTGCCTGGCGGGACGGATGATTACAGGATGCAGCGTCGCGCCACCAAATCGCGACTTGTTTTCGAAGCCATTCAGCACTTCCGCACGTTGTTGGAAGCCGCGTTCATGCGCGCGTTTTTCGGTCGCTTGTTCGAGATACTTTTTGAGCGAATCAGCCGTCACAAATCCGTCGGGAGAGACAGCGGCACCTCGCAGAGCAGTCATGAGTGCATTCGTGAAGATACCGCGCACTTCCGGCGATGCATTATCGCCGATCGAGCTGATCTCCATAGCGACTCGCTGAAACTCGGTTGCGTATGCCAAGAATACGCGCGTTCCCCGCTCGCGCTTCACAGGTCGTGCATAATCGACTTCTGGAGGCAAGCCCACTGCGCGCGTTGCCCATACGCGGCAACAATCGAAGAAAAACGCGACTTCATCAAATATTCCTGAACGAACGACGACATCCAGCCACGCTTCTGAGCTCAGCGCGGCGCGGCGCCGAATCTGCGACCAATTTGCCAAACACAAGGCCAGGTCCGTTGCCTTATCACCGACGCAACCGTGGCCGCTAAAGTAGAAATAAAATCGGCGTCCGCCAGTTTGTTCGGCCCGTCCAAGAATTTCCTCGAGTGCCGAATTGATTTCGTCGACAAGGGGGCCTACCGGTGATGGGGTTGATAAGATTGTGCGCAAATTCGCAGGGGGCAAGGCGCCTCCCTGAGCATCCAGCAACCAGTCGGCAAATGCCCGAGCATCGGCGATGGCTCCGCGGAGCGGTCGAACATGTGCATAATCATTCACTCCAATGACGAGCGCATGATCAGCGGTTGCCTCACCTTGGCGGACGCCTTTGTGCGAGGTTTCATCGTGCTGCACAGCAAACTCTCGTCCAAGGTCGCTCATTCGTTTCCTCGACATCCGGTTGGCGCGTGGTGGCAGAATTGTCGACAACAATGGCGCGCAGTGCAACAAGAATTGACGCGTCAGCGCCTACGTCAGTCAACACGTCAATCTTGGGGGGGCGAGACGCAGCCATCGGAATTGAGAGCCAATCCTTTGATAGGATGGTTCGTCCGACTCATACGAATGCGGTGCGCGCCTTGTTCGTCCTTCCAACACGAACCGTTCGTCCTTCTCGTATGCTCACAAATCGTCTTTCGGCCCCAAAAATACTTCTTCCGTTCCGCGTCAAACGCGGCTACTGTCGCTCGCATGAAAAAGCAATCGCCTGGTGCCCTCTTCGCTGCGAAAGTCGCCGCACGGATTCGCGAGTTTCGTACCCTTCGCGAAATCTCCGAAGAATCGCTCGTCAAAGCGGCAAACCTAACGCCCGCCGAAGTCGAGCTGCTTGAGGCCGAGAGTGAAAACATGACTCGCAACATGCTCGAACGCATTGCGGCGGTGTTCAATGTGCACCCCGCCGTGCTCTGTATGGATCCCAATGAGCATGCGGTGGCGACGTTGCTCGAAACGCACCGCGATTTACCCAAGGACAAGTTCCAGAAGCTCGCGGGAGAGCTTATTTCCAAGGGATTTTCCCAGTCGAAGGGTGTGGCGTGAACGCTTTGTGAGCGTCGCGTAAAATTTCTTGTTACCATCGCGCCCGTCGAACGTTGTTGTAGGTATGTCCCGGCTCGAGCCCTTGAACTCAACAGAACCGCGCGATCTTGTGGCTGAATTGTTGACCCTTCAGCCTTATGTCGAACATCTCTTGTGCGACGGTTCGCGTGAACCGCAGGCGCGCGCTGCGGCCAAAGACCACGTTCAGACGGTGCTGCGCAAGGCCATTCAGCACCTGCCTTCCTACCAGCCGCACAAGGAAGGTCTACGCCCCTGGCTCACGCGCATTACTCGTAATGCAAAGGTCGACGAGTATCGGAATTCTCGCCGGCACGAAGATATTTTTGGAACTGATCAAGTCGCTGCCGATTTTGCGCCCGATACGTGCTCGTCACCCGAACGCGAAGCCCAAGTGCATGCATTGTTGGAAAAGGCATTCGTCATTATCGAAGACATGCCGCCGGATATGCAGGATGTGCTGGTTCTCTCGGTATTCTGCGAAGACTCGCACGCGGAAATCGCCGCTCGCCTTGGCATTAGTGAAGATGCTGCAAAAATGCGACTTTCACGAGCACGCCAATTGCTTCGTAAACGCGCCGGAACCATTGACGATCATATCGGTGCATGGCTGCTCGCTCTCGTCCGAGCTTTCGATGTTTCGCGTCTGCCCCCACTCAGATTCTTGTGGCCCGTAGGTCACCTTGTGCCGCCCGTGCTCTTATGGTTCGTCGCATCGCCGCAACTCGAGGTGCCTTTGACCATTCCCACGGAAAACGTTGTTGTCGCATCTTCCACGACGAACCCCGCAATGGACGTTCCTGACAATCGACACGATGTCGCCGTGACGGGTCATGCCGTCGTTGTCGCTCCGGCAAACGCAACGGCGCTTCCAAACGAGCGTCCCGTCAAACCTCGGGCACCCGACAAACCGCGCAAACGCCCGCAAATTCCTCGCGACTTCCATGTCGACGTGCCGCCGGTAAGCGCCCTTCTGAGCGACCGGCAATAAGTTGGTCTTGACAATTATCGTTTGCCGCGGTGACGTTTGCGTTATATCCTCGCGTCATGCGCATGCGGTTCGTCGCTCTGGTAGCATTGCTTGGTTTGACCGAGTCATCGGCACGTGCGGACGAGCACGCGCCTCAGCCGCCGGAAGCGATGCTTTATGCGGCAAATGAAGCGGAATTTTTTGCATCCGTAACGATTGGCGATCGCGAACGAGCTGCGGGCCATGTGCCCGAAGCGGCGATTGCGTATGCGCGGGCGCTCAAGATCCGGCGGGATCCCGTGGTTGGCGGGCGTCTCGGCGTGCTGCTCGTGCAAGCGGAGCAGTACGCTCAAGCGGCGGATCTGCTGTCGATCGCGTTGACGCATGCGCGCACGACGACGGCCGAACGCGAGACGTATTTCCGCGCGTACGAGATCGCAAGGCAACACGGGGCGTGGGTCGACGTCGTCGTCTCGCAAGCGGGCGCAGCGGTGGCGCTCGACGGCGAAGCGCGAAATCCCGGCGGATATTCGGCGTTTTCGATGTTCGTCGTCAACGGCGATCATCGATTGACGGCGACGCTGGACGGGTTTCAAGACGCAACGATCCCGTTCACGGTGCGCGTGGGCGAAGACATGCGCTTGAATGTCGAGTTGCAGCCGATCATTCGGCGGCAACAGCGCCTCATTTCGTCGACTCCACCATCGACCGGTCCATGCAACGCGCTGAGTTCCAACGTCAAGGGCGACTCGAATTACGACCCCAAAGAAGACCCTTTTTATGAAGACCCCAAGGCGAAAAAGTCCAAAGCCGACGATGCTGTTCGTCCCACACGAGGCTCTATTTTTGCCGGTCCAGTCGTCGTGTTTGGCGTGGCGTCATGGATGCCCGCGGTTGGAGGTGTCGTTGGAGGTGCTTGGAGGCCAAAACAATATTTCTCGTTGGGTTTGGAAGGACGAGCGGCTTGGTTAACCGTGGGGATCGCGGGCGAACCCATCTATGCGATGGCGGCAGGTGGTGCGATATCGGCGTGTGGGCATGTCAAGTGGTTTTTCGGGTGCGCATTGGGATACGCCGGAGCGACGCGTATTTCTGGTGTACAGGGCACGTTCATTGCGCAGTCAGATTGGGCCGAGAAGCTTGGCGGAGGCGGACGCGTCGGGGCGCGCGTGCGTTTGTCAAGATCATTCGGTTTGGCGGGAACATTCGACGCTCTCGCCTTGCACAGGCGCGACGTGGTTAGTCTGGAGCGAGTGGTTCTTGCGGACCAACCAGCGATCATGTTAAGCACGCAGTTGCTCGCGAGTTGGGAGTTTTGAGTATGAAACAGCAGTTGGCGCTAAGTTTTGCAGCTCTATGCCTTCCACTGGTGGCTACAACATGTGCAGTACCACCCGACATCAACTTTCTGACCTGCGATCCCGAGCAGCTTTTTCCTAGTGCAAGATGTCTTGCGGAGTTTGCGGATGCAGGTGTGGACGCCACGCCGACAAACCAACCTACGGATTTCGATCCGTGGCTCATTCCTCCCGCGCAGTGGCGTCCGAGTTGCGATGGGTTCTGCGCGCCAAACCCAAGCGGGATGAGTGCCGACCTCTTCTCGTCCGAGCCGGTGACTTTGTACATCGGTCCAAACAACGCCGAGCCGCTCGAGTGTCCACCGAGCGCGCCCACGGAAAAATGGCGCCTTTATGATGAACTCGTCGCACCCCCGGCAGCTTGCGAAGCGTGCTCGTGTGAAGCGTCGAAAGGCGAGTGTTTGCAGCCGCCGGAAAAGATCGAACTTCGCGCGGGAACGTGCGGCGAAAGTGGCGTTGCCGTTTCTCCCTTCGACGGTCCGACAAACTGGACCGGTGCGTGCTCGAAAGAGGGAGGTTTGTCCGCGGACACGATGTGCGGAAACGAGCCGTGTGCACAGTCGGTTTGGGCCGCGCCCCTCAACACGCCGGCGGGTGACGCGTGTTCTCCGACAACCGAAATTCCTTTGAGTACCAAGGAATTCACGTGGAAGACGCGGGCGATTGCGTGCCAAACCGATACGCCGATCGGTGCGTGTGACTCGACCACGCAATATTGCGCCGCCCAACCGGGCCCGGAATGGCTGACTTGCGTGTACGCGGAGGGCGTTTACAACCTGAGCGATTGCCCCAACGAGTACAACGCGAGCGTGCATCATTTCTACCCGTACGATCCCGTTGATGATCGCGGGTGTTCGGATTGCTCGTGCGGCGCGCCCATGGGCAGTGCATGTATTGGTAATCTGCGCGTTTATAACGACGCGGCATGTTCGACCGAGTTTGTCAATATGCCACTCGGCTCGATGGGTGAGAATTGCACGAACATCATTCCGGCGGGGCGTGCCGTCGGCGCCAAACGTGTAACGGACTTGACGTACCTTCCGGGCACGTGTGGATCAAGCGGCGGTGAGCCCAAAGGATCGGCGAGCGCCAATGCGGCCCGAGCGGTGACGTTTTGTTGCATGAACCCATCGGTGCCGACGAAAACGATTCCGGAATAGCGTATTGCTCGCGTGTCCTGCGGATATGGAGACCATGGAATGAATGCGCGAATGTGGTTTGTCGGGGTGTTCATTCTTGGCGCCTGCGGTTGTGGTGAATCGCATCCCGGCACGACGAATGGATCGACGAGCGCTTCGGGCGGGCCGGCATGCGTGCCCAGCGTAGAAATCTGCGGCAACGGCATTGACGAAGATTGCTCGGGCGACGATTGCGCAGCAGTGACAACGTGGGCCAAGAGGTTTGGCGGGAAATACTTGTATCAAAGAGTGACAAGCGTTGCGCAAGTGCCTGATGGCAGCGTTTTCATTGTCGGTGATACCTCTGGAAATATCGATTGGGGTGACGGCAATCCGTTTCCATCCGGACCTGTGTATCCTCATCCGTTTCTCGCCAAATTCAATTCGGATGGCTCATTTGCTTGGCTTCGTGATGCCGGCGACGGTGTTGATGGCATGAACTGGGGCCAAATGAACGATGTGCTCGTCGTTGACGGCTCGAATGATATCATTACGACGGGGGATGTTTACGATGCTTTTCACACCGCCGCGGTTTGGCGGTGGGATGCCGACGGAAATCCAGTTCCGGGTTGGGGCAAGGGCCTTTTTGCGCCCTACGATTATCCCCATTATCGCGGAAGTCGTCTTGCCCTCAGTCCCGACAAAACAATGTTGTATGTCAGCGGGACCGTTCAATACATAGGCACCTTTGCGTGTGCGTCATCGATGAGCTTCGACACGACCGGTGCATTGTATCCGTTTGTCGCTGCGATTGAGATGTCCACGGGCAATTGCGTCTGGGGTCGAGTTTACGAAGGCGCCAATCATTTTACGGAAGATGTTCCGATTGCCGTGACGAAAAGTGGCGGAATCACGTTGGCCTCGGTTTACCGCGGAACGGCGCCACTAGGTTCGAAGCTGCCGGATACCGTCCAACCGGGCGAGGCGCAGGATCGAACGTACATGCTGAGGCTTGATCCGGCGAACGGCGATATCATTCACGCCATGTTTTTTCCGCCGCCGAATGTTGGAACATTCATGGGCACGGTTTTTCCGAATCCCTGGATTGAGCGAATGATCAGCAAGGACGACACCGTCTATGCCGCCGGAAAGTTTTACGCGACGATCGCACTTCCGGAGGATCCGGTGTATCCCTTCTCGTTATCGACGGACCTTGGCGACAATGGCAATGCGCTCGTCATGGAGGTGGATCCGAAGGTGTTGGGGGTACGTTGGGCCGAACGTATTCGTGG
>CAYSYX010000321.1:0-10908 GCA_964435055.1 uncultured Polyangium sp.
CCCCAGATCGCCCCGATACGCCACGCAGGTAATTCTTTGTTCACGGACAAACCTCATGAAGCCAATCCACCGCATGCCGAACGATTCGCTCGTCCCAGACCCCGCGACGAGGATTTGCATAACTTTCCCCGATACTTGCGTGCGTGCGCATATCGTGTCCGCACCCGGGCAATTCGATGAACTTCACGCGATTCGGATCGTCGGCGGCAATCGTCTCCGCCAAACCGCGCCCTTCATCCACACCACACGCCCAATCGAATTCGCCGTGCATCACGAGCACCTTCGATGCCCCGGTTTTCCACAATGCCGAGAGATTCAATCGTTCGAGCTGTTGAAAAAACGACGCATGCCGTCCGAACATCGTTTCTGCTCGACATGCCGAGCCTTCAATCCACCGCAGCCCGGGAAAACGCGCAAACACTTGTTCCGGGACATACCCGTGGCGACAAACCTCGGTGTGCATGAATGCCCACGCGGATACGTAGTCCTCGAGCTCCTCGCCGGCCATGCCCCCAAGCTGCTTTTGACGTCGTGTCGCCCGAACGATGCAATCGACCCAAGATAACGAAGACGTTCCGAACACAATCACGCCTTTGACGTTCGCGCCCTCGCCCACCAAGAGCGGAGCAATCATACCGCCCACGCTATGGCCGAAAAGAGCCACGTTTCCCACGAGCGGATGATGGGCTGGAAAATCCAGCGCGGCCCGGTACGCTCGAACGTCATCGAAGAGGTTTGTCGTCGCATACGCCAGCCCCTCGCTATCCCCAAGACCACTCCGCTCGACGCGCAAGGTCGCGAAACCAGCTTCGGAAAAGCCCTCGAGTAATTTGCGCAATGGTTCGTCCGGATCTTCTGAGAGTTCCACCGATTGGCTCCCCAAACCCTGCAAATACAGAATGGCGGGATATGGCGGTTTGCCGGACAAAGGCGTCGTCAACACGATACGTCGACGATGATCTCCAAGGTCGAGCGAATCGAGATGCACGTCGGCATGAGCGAGTCGTTCCACCGGCAATGGGACGAGTGCTCCTTCGAGGCGAATTGTTTGTCCGTCGCGCTCGACGAGGAATGACAGCGGCGTTTGTGCCGGCAACGATTTGATATACGCCCCAAGTTCTCGGGCCTCGGAAAAAACGAGTTCGTTGATGCATTGGATTCGATCGCCCGGACGAACGCCCGCATTTGCGCCCGCGCCTCCGGGCGTGACGCGTACGACCTCGATACCTGGGCGATCATCGGCATCGGTGCGGCGAGCGCGAAGCTCGAGCCCCAAAAAAGGTCGACGCGGAAGCGGATTGTGCGTATACATTCCGCGCGAGTATGGCACATCGAATCGAGCGACTCCACATCTATATCGGCCGAGACGAACAAGTACGAACGACGGTGAAGTCCTTCTTCGATGCGGAACATCGAGCGATCGAATTCGTCGACGAAGAAACCATTGGCGCGAAGCTTGCTAAGATCGAGGTCATGTTATGCGGCATTGCGCCAAAAATCGATTGGTCCATCGCCAAGCAACTGCGCCTGCTGCATTTCATGGGTGCGGGAATCGATCATCTTTGGCCGGCCAAGGGCCTCGATCCGAACGTGGTCATAGCGAATGCTCGCGGCATGCATGCCATGGAAATGAGGGATCACACGCTGGCGATGCTCCTGGCCTTCGAGCGTGAATTGCCGAAAGCAATGGAGCAGCAGCGGCACAAGGAATGGCGGCCGTTTGTCGCGGGTTCGTTGGCCGGAAAAACCCTGGGCCTCATCGGTTTGGGTGAAGTGGGCCGGCCCATTGCGCTCGCCGCCAAAGCGCTGGGCATACGCGTGATCGGAATGAGAAACCGGCCCATCCTCACGCCCGAAGTCGATCAAATGGTTTTACCGGATGATCTTCCGAAATTGCTTGTGCAATCCGATTGCGTAGTCGTCACCGCGCCGCTGACGTCTCGAACGCGCGGGATGCTTGGCGCTCGCGAATTGGCCTTACTTGCGCCGCACGCGGTGCTCGTGGTGATTTCCCGCGGAGGAATCGTGGACGAATCGGCCCTGGCGGAGGCTCTTCGCAGCGGTCGCCTTCGTGGTGCGGCGCTCGATGTTTTTGCCGAAGAGCCGTTGCCCGAAACGAATTCGCTTTGGGCGACGCCGAATTTGATCGTCACGCCGCATGTCTCCGGATGGATGGCCGACTATCTTCAGCGAACCCTACGGATTTTCTTGACAAACCTCACCCGATTCGAATCCGGCGAAGAGGTCCTCACGCCGGTGGATCGCGAGCGTGAATACTAACGTTGGGTCAGTTGACGAAAAAACGACCTGCCCCGACGCGTGTCTTCGCGGGCTTCCCAAACGGACCATCATGCGCTATGGTCGCGCGAGCAAAGTACCGACGCCCGTCGGCGCCGGCGAAGGCGGAGCATTTTCACGATGCACAAAGCATTTTTCATTCTCGCCGCGTTTGTCCTCGGAGCATGCAGCAAGCCCGACGCGGATCATAATCAGCCCGCCTCGACGAATCTCGTGCCGACGACGCAACCTTCGACCCAGGCCAAGGCGCTCGCGACGGAATCCGCAGCAAGTGCGCCCGCACCCGCCCCGACAGCTTTGCCCGAGCGCCCGGGTCGCACGCCAATGCCCACGTTATTCGAATGGAATGGGCAGCAAAAGGAAGTGACGGTCAAAGGTTCTTCGGCATTGAATTGCGAAACGAAGATTGTCCGGGAATACCTGCGCGTAAGTTGCCACGGGAAAAACGATACGGGCGGCACTCCGACGAGCGTCGTCATTCAACGCGGAGGTCGCGGAGAATCGATTACGTATATGACGCCGGGGGTGACGAGTTTGGTGATGCCGTTCGTCGAGGGCACTGATTTTGCCGCCGACTTTTCATGGACGGACAAGAGTCATCGGCTCGTGGTGACTTGGCCCAAAGGAAATGCGCGGCCTGTGGTCGTCGGGGTATTCGAAGGAGCCAAGACGCCGGTAGATGCAAACAGCGATGCGGCGCTTTCGGAAAAACTTTGCAATTGTCATCGCAAGGTGACGAAGAGCAACAGCTGCGAAGACATGATCGGTGGTCCGAACGCGGATTGCGAGCGTACGTACGGCAATGATTGCTCGATGCTCCTCGCGTGTTCGCGTGGGGAACCTGGAGCCTGGCCGCGTTGTCAGCCCGGATTCGTCAACGCCGGGATCGGTTTCTGTTACCAAAAATGTGATACCGGCAAAGCCGGTTGTCCGGCCAATCAGATCTGCCAAGACGTGGGCAATGGCATGGCGTGTGTGCCCAATTGAGAAGAAAACCGGGTGAAGGTGCAAGGTCAACTTGGATAGATCGTTTCTAGCGGCGATGCGTCCAAGGCGAGCCTAAACGGCATCGAGGAGCGAATCGGGACATGCTACGCAATTGGAATACAGTTCATTCTCTCGCGTTTCTGAGTCTGCTGGCGACGACGGCATTGACGCCGGGCTGCACGAACAAGTCCTCGCCCGCTCCGAGTGATACCGCTTCGGAAGAAGCCCCGAGCCCGAAAACTCCCAGTGAAAAATATCGCGGGGAAACGGCCACCGCGGCTGCTCCTCCCGCCGACCAGGGCAAAGATTTCAAGAACGCTCCACAAGCTGCAAAACGCTCATTTGCCGAAGCGGAAAGCGGCGGTTCTGGCACGCGCGCCAAAGGTGAAGAAGGCGTGATGGGCGTGCCGGGAATGCCGGCGCCCGCGTTCGCTCCGCCTCCACCTTCGGAAACCCAAGCGCCGGTCATGACGATTGATCCGAATGGTCGGTTTGCCACGACATACCGTCCCGGAAGTGGGCACTTGGCGGCATTCGAAGCCGGCTTGGCCCGGGGGATCATTCCTGCTTCCGAAAAGGAATTGGTTTCCGACGTCGGCGCGCGTTATGTGACGGGATTCGAGGTTCCCAAGGGCAAATCGCTCGGCGTAAAAGTCGATATGGAACGCGGTAAACTTCCGCCGGCCGGAAGTCCATTTCATTTTCGCGTTACGCTGAAGTCGGCACCGGACAAACCCAAAGAACGACCGCATCTTTCCGTGCACCTGGTGCTCGACGTGAGCGGTTCGATGCAAGGTGAATCGATTCAGCAAGCGCGTACGGCCGCGCAATCGCTCGTGGACAAACTCGCGCCGACGGATGACTTTTCGCTCGTGACGTTCTCGAGCAGTGCGCAAGTGCTCGTTCCCGACGGTCCGGTTGGATCGCGGCGAGAATCCATCAAAAAGACGATCGCGGACATCAAAGAAGGCGGCGGAACGAACATCAGCGGCGGGCTCGAATTGGGTTATCATGAAGCGCAATCGAAGAATATTCCGGCCGACGCGGTGAAAGTGGTTTTGCTGCTCTCCGACGGGCGCGCCAATTCGGGGATTCTGTCGGCGGATGGCGTGTCTAAATTGGCGCTCGATGCTTTCCAAAACGGAATTCAAACGAGCACATTCGGTCTCGGGGCCGATTACGACGGGGCGCTGATGAGCACGATCGCGGAAGACGGTGCCGGCGGATATTATTATCTGCGCGACGCCGATCAAATTGCTCCGGCTCTGTCGACCGAACTCGACCGACGCCTCGATCCGGCGGCGACCGCCGTCGAATTGCGCATTCGCTTGAAAAAAGGTTTCGATTTGTTGAAAGTATACGGTTCGCGGCGATTGTCGGTGGCGGAAGCCCAACGCGTTCGCGCCCAAGAAGTGGCCGCGGATCAACAAGCCGCCAAACGCGATAACATTCAGCAAGATCGCAAAGACGACGTCGAAGGTGGTATGCGGTTTTTCTTTCCCGCATTCGCTGCCAACGACAGTCACGCCTTGCTGTTCCAATTGCGCGCCGGCGCCGGCGTAGGCAAAACGGCGTTGGCGCTCGTGGAACTCAAGTACAAAGATCGCATTACCAAGAAAAACGTCACCGAAGAATTCCCCGTGGAAATAAATTGGGCCGATTCCGATGCGGCCAGTGGCGCCTCGATTGATGCGTCGGTGGCCAAGACGGTGCAAGGGTTTGCCGCCGGAGAAGCCTTGGCGCTCGCCGCGACACGCGTCGCCCAAGGCGATCGACAAGGCGCGGTTTCTTTGCTGACGGAACGAGAAACGATTCTGCGCGAAGCCGCCAAGACATTGGACGAGCCGCTCTTTTTGAAAGACGCCGATCGTTTGGCGCGCATGCGTACCCACGCGGGCACGAACACGGGTATGGGCGATCCCTTGCTCTGCGCGCTGGTCCTCGAAACTGCCTCCCGTTCGCACATGCGTTAATCCACGCCAAACCTCGAGCCGCGAAACCTCATGCCGGACTCCACGACGCTCAAAATCAACCCCAAAGTCCCGATTCAGCCCATCGATGCCAAACCGGGCACGGAAATCGTTTTACATGGCGCATTCACGTCGCGGCACGACGGTTCCGTCATCGATGCCGCGACGACGACGTGGCCGAAAGAAGCGGCAGGAGGGGCTTCGGTCGATGCCATCGGGCTGATCGATTTTGAATCCGGCGGTTTGCATCTGACGTCGCGCGATCCGGCGAAACATGAAGTGCACGCCATCGTCAAGGATCAAGCGGGGGAAGCGTGTGCGCTGGCGGGCGTTGCTTCGCCGTGTTTGATCATGAACAAGCAATTGGCCATCAAACGCCTCTTGGGTGGATCCGAATTCGGAAATTCGCTCGATGGCACGATGACGGTGGAAATCATGCAACCGCCGGTGCCGCCCGTGGTCAAACCGGAAACGATGCCATATTTGCAAATGGCCGGGGCGATTCTCGCGGCGGGTCTCCTCGGTTATGTCGGATGGAATTGGAAAAAGCGGCAGGCGAATTCGCCGGAGGGCCAATTGATTGCCTTGTCGCGTAAAGTCATGGCGCAGCTCGAAAAGGCCGATCAAGTGGTCGCGGCACCGCTCAAACCAACGGTCGACGCGGCCGTGAAAGCCATTCGGGAAAAACGCGTGGACGCGGCGTCGAAAGAAGGAAAACGCGTCGCGGATGCATTACGTCGCGTCAATGAACGGCTCATCACGACCGCTCAAGAAGAACGCGCCGCCAAAGAGCAGGAAGCCGCCGATGAATTGCTGCGCGAAATGGAGAGCGCGCTCGAAGCAGCGGAAGAAATGAAGCGGACGCACCCGTAATCGAGCCATTCAACCATGCGCGACGGCGCGAATGACGGATTCGATCGCCGGCGTGAATTTCGCCGGCTCGGGCAATAAACTCACGACCAAAAATCCATCCCGATCCATTTCGAAAAAATATCCGGGATGCACGATGACGCCGCATTCTCGGACGAGCCATTCGACCCACGCGTCTTCGTCCCGCGTCCTGGCGACTTCCAAAATCGCATACCAACCACCGTCCATGGGCAAACGACGGACCGCTGCTTCCGGACCCGCATGCGTAATGGCCGCGTCGAGCGCCGCCAGATTATCAAGTACGCGCGTTCGAACAGCGGATTGAATTTCGTGTCGCGCGGCAAGCAATTCAGGCAAGGCCAGTTGCGCGGGCGTGGAAACCGAAAGATACGTGTCCGCAATGATCTCGAGACGCCCGAGAGCTTCCCGCACGAGTTCGTCCGGGCCACATACCAGCGTAAAACCGACTTTGCATTGCGGCAGCAGCAGGCTTTTGGACAAACCGGCCATGACAAACGTGAGCGATTGACGTTCGGTAGCGAAACTCGGTAATCGATTCTCGGGCAACGTGCCGTGCGCATATTCGGCGAACACTTCATCGACGATCAGCGCGAGGTGATGGCGGACAGCAAGCTGCGACAACCGCTCGGCATCGTCGCGACGCACGAAGGATCCCGTGGGATTGTTGGGATGAACGAGGACGACGGCGCGAGCCCGACCGCCGGCTTTTTCGATAGCCTGTTCGAGAGCATGAAAATCGATGCGCCACACTTCTTCGCGGAGCAATGGATAACGAAAGATTTCAAGGTGTTCGAGCCGAGCCAGATCATCAAAAAGCGGGTACGACGGTGCGGGAATCAAAACGGCGTCCCCCGGCTCGCAAAGCAATTTGAAGAGCCACGCGTATGCTTCGCTGGTGCTCGCGCTGAGGACAATGCGCTCGGGCTCCGCGGGCAACCCGCGCTCGGCGAAAAATCGAGCGACCGCGGCACGAGCAAGCGGATGACCGAACGCTTCGGGCGCATAAGACGAACCGCGGGGATGACCAAACAACGCGATGAGATGCTCGGTATTCGCAATGGCGCAACGCGTGGGATTGGATTCGGTCAGGTCGATCAGCGTTCGTCCCGCCAGACGAGTGTCATGGAGTAACTTCGTCAGCGCATTCTCGGAGCGGTCCCAAGCAGTGCGTCGAGAGAAATAGGAGGGCGGCATGGGCGCGGCAGTTTCTCGCTGGATGCTCGTAAATTCAAGGCAATATCGAGCCATTTTGTCAAGCCGGCGCGATTCAGCTTCCCGCAAGGGCTTTGGCCGGATCGATCTTGGCCGCGGAGCGCGCCGGTCCAATCGCCCCGAATACTGAAAATAGCAGAGAAAAACCCAATCCGATTCCCCAGAGCCACCAAGGAAACGCAAAAAACGTCTCCGGCTTGAAGGGAAAGTCGGGCAGTTTCTCCGCCGCCAATCCATCGGCAATAAACGCGAGAATTCGCGCCACCGCGAGCCCCACGATTCCCGCCGACAAACCGACCACCGCCGCGAGCGAAATGGTCCAAGCCGCAATTTCACCCGCCGTTGCTCCGACGGCCCGATATAACGCAATCTCCACGCGCCGTTCGAGCACGAGCGCTCGGAATGTCTGCGCAATGCTCGCCGCGCTGACCACGAGGATCACCGCCGAGACCAAGGAAAGCAGCGCCATGACGCCGGAAATGAGCACACTCACGTCCCGCGCGCGTGAATCTTTGGCCGCCAAACCCAAACGCGAACCCGCCGCAATCACGGGCGCGACATCCGCCCCCGATTGCACTTCCACGACGACGCTCGAATAACGCTCCGCCGCTCGATCTCCGCCATATTCACGATTCCAACGTTTCACCACGCCAATCGGAAATGTGAGACCCAGGTCGACAGCGCTCGATGAAATGCCGACGATTTTCGCCTTGATCGTTCGCGGTTCGCCTCGTTTTGCCCGACCGAGCAAACTTTCGCCCAAACGCATGGTGAAGATGACGCCTTGCGCTTGCGCCACCAAGGTTTGTCCCACCGCGGGAAAGCCATGCGCCGGCGCGATCGTCTTATCGAATATTTCCACGAGATACCGACTCACAATGGCCGGCACCGGCGCCGAACATTGCCCCGAAGCTGCTCCGCCAGGCTTTTCGCAATATTGCCCCGCTGCGCAACCTCCGTCGTCTGTGCATGCCGCACCGGGCGTCGCCAGCGGATCGACGAAGACATCCGCGGCCACGTCCTTCGACGCCAAAACAGGATCGATTCCATCGCCGGGCAATTCGCTGGAACCGACGTCGTGCCCGAGGATTTCTTTGCCGCCACGACCGCTCGCCGGAAATGCGAGCGACAGCTTGGGCAATACGACTTTTACGCCCGGGGTTTTCGCAATTTTTTCGACGTCATCGGCGCCAATCCCCGGCGCTTCTCCGGCCCCCATCAAAAGGCCGAGCAGGCCGGGATCTCGGGCCTTGGGTGGTTCGAGCTCGACCCGATGAATCGGAAACACATCGCCGAGAAGAACCGTGCGTACGCCAAGACCAAGTGCCAGGAAAAACACCAGCATCGCCGAGCCGGCCGAGATGCCAAACGCACTCGACGCAAACACTCCTCGCGAACGCGCCAGGTCCCGACGCACCAGGCGCACGAGCGCTCCAAGTTTCACGCATCCTCCGACGTTTCGATGCTGCCATCTCGCAAGCGCACCACGCGACTCGCCACACGCGCGAGGCGTTCTTCATGCGTCACCGCCACGATCGTCAACCCATCGTGGCGATGCAGTTCCTGGAACAGAGCGATCGTCTGCGCTCCCGTGTCCGTGTCGAGATTGCCCGTGGGTTCGTCGCACAGCAACAGCTTGGGTTTTCGCAACAGGGCCCGAGCAATCGCGACACGTTGACGTTGTCCGCCGGAGAGTTCCGCCGGCGTGTCGCTCGTTCGGTCCGCCAAACCCAAGCGTTCGAGCAGATCATGAGCGCGTTTGACATCGACATCGTCATCGGCATCCGGGTTGAAGAGAGCCGGGGTCGTGACGTTCTCGATGACGGACAGGTGCGTGAGCAGATGGAAGTGTTGAAAGACAAACCCGATGCGTTGCCCTCGAAGACGAGCGAGGCGCGCGTCGCTCAGCGCGCCGATGTCTTGGCCCCACAGGTGGACTTTGCCTTCGTAGGCGCGATCGAGTCCGCCGATGATGGAGAGCAGCGTGCTTTTCCCCGAGCCGCTCGGACCAAGCACCGCGACGAATTCGCCACTCTGAACGGTGAAATCGACGTTGGACAACGCGCGACGTGTACCTTTGCCGGCATCGTGCACGCGCGTCACGCGTTCGGCATGAACAACCGCATCATTCATGGGTGCTCAAAGGGCCGTGATGACGACTTGCTCCCGATCGCTCGCCGCTTCCGCCGCTTGCACACTCACGGCCGAGATGTCTTCACCGCGGAGAAGCTCGTCCTCGGACAAACCGAAGATGCGCAGGATGAACCACGGCGGACGAAGTTCGAGATCGCTCTCGCGCAAGAACAGACGCGCCATCTGTTCGGCGTACGCACGGGACAAATCTTCGAACGGGATTTGATCGAAGAGCTGGGCGCGTCGACGACTGGCGTACGACGAGAGGATCAGCGCGACGTAGAGCACGTTGTAGATGAGGCGCAAACGAGGCCGCGACATGTTGGGATCGCGGGCCATCGCTTCGCGGAGGAAGTGCACGTTGAGGGGCACGTGGAAGGATTCGTCACGCGCGAGGATGCGCAAGACGTTGCGAACGGCGGGGTGCCTGGCGCGACGAAGAGCAAGGCGATACGTCGTCGATCCGATCGTCTCGAACATGAGGTTTGTCAATACGATCGTCTCGATGCGTTTGGCTTGACCGTACACGTGGAAAAACGTCCCGGTCACTTTGCCCATGGGTTTGACGGTGCCGCCGAGGTAGTCGAGGAACTCGGTCAAGAGTTCGCGATGCCAACCTTCTTCATTTCCGTACAATCGCAAGCATTCGGCGAGTTCGGGATCCCAAGCGGCGACTTGTTCCGCGAGGTCGTGGGCTTGGCGCAAGCCGGATTCTTCCGCGCGAAACGCGGCGTTGAAGAAGGCGATCGCAGCTTGCCGTTCCGCTTCCGACGACCACACGATCGGATCGCTCAAGTCGAGTTTGTCGTCGTACATGCGTTCGGCACGCTTCTGCAGCATGCGCAGCCACCACGACGTCGGGCGCCGCGAGGCGCTGTTCTCCGCTACTTTACCCATCGCTACCTCCGAACGTGTTTGGGCGGAAGATACCGTATTCGACGTGATGAGCCATGCCCTCGAGCACGCAAAAGTGCGGGTAAAAAAGGCGCGAATCTTTTGCGCGTCAAAGATGTCTTCATCACGCGCGACACTGTCGAGGATGGGCTAGGATGACGTCGGTTCTCACGTGACGTTCGAACAGCTTTCTCTTCCGTTCGAGGGACATCTGACGCCGGCAACGCCCGCGCGGATCCCTCGCACGCGCCGTGTCTTCGTCAACCGCAATCTCAAGATGGCAGGCATCGATTGGGTTGGCTTCGACATGGACTACACGCTGGCGATCTACAACCAGACCGAAATGGACAACCTGTCCATCGAAGCCTCGATCCCGAAGCTCGTCCGGCGCGGTTATCCCGAAGAAATTCTGCGGGCCATCCGCTGGCCGATCGAGTTCCCCATCCGCGGGTTACTGATCGACAAACGCTACGGAAATGTCCTCAAAATGGACCGCTTCAAGGTGGTTCACAAAGGCTTCCAC
>CAYSYX010000322.1:0-10863 GCA_964435055.1 uncultured Polyangium sp.
CCACACGACTCCTCCAATGAGGTCGAGCGCAATGGACAAACGGATGGACTTCTGCGACCCGATTTCCGGAGGCAATGCATCCGCAAACGCCCGCGAACCTTGCCGCGACGTACCGAAATAAGCCTCTTCGGTGTTGTAAAACGCTATCGCTATGCCATAAGGCCGCGGCTTCATCGCCAAGAGTTGCGGAATCGCCCCCAACACGACGGCCACCGCCGACGCATTGTCATCAGCCCCAAGCAAAACGCCTTCCGGCTGCGGGCCGACGTGATCGAAATGCGCTCCCAAGACGATCACGCCCGAAGCGTTGGGTTCGTCCGGGGGTAACCATCCAAGCACGTTGTGGCCCAATCGAGAATCCGGCAATGGCGCGAGATATCCTCCAACCGACGGAAATGGACCGACTCCGGCAGCCTTGAGCGCATCTTCCAAATATCGCGCCGCCGCTCGATTACCTTCCGTCCCGGGAACTCGACCCTCCCACGCGGGTTTGGCCAATTCGAGCACATGCGCGCGAAGCGTTTCTCCCAACGGATCTGTGACGGGAAAATCGCGCCCCGACAAACGACGCACACCAAGCTGATCGATGGCGAGGAGCAGCAGAATCGCCAGAACAAGAACGAATATCTTCCGGCGACGAGGGGTTGTCTTGGTAGGTGCGACAGGCTTTTTCGCGCCCTTGCTCACGTCACACTTCCGAGATCATGACCGAAAGAATGATCGATTCGCCGATGCTCGGAGCTTTTTGAGCCGCCACGCCGAACATGCGCCCGGTGACTTCCACGTGTCCGCGAAATACGCCATTTTGCGTTTTCGCCGGCAAATCCAAGCCTTCAATCGCGTGCGCGTTGACTTCGGGAGAAATCGGTCCGCCAAACGCTTTGCCGTCTTTGACCAAATATACGTAAACCAAAGGAACCTTGACCGCCCGGGATTTTTCCGCGGCCTTGACCAATTCATCCTTCGCCGCTTGATCGATATGATACGCAAATCGCCGTAACGACCAACCCGTCACGAAAATCCCTTTGGTTTGTCCTTCCTTATCCTTGACCGCATGCGCCAAAACCCATTGATGCTCGGGCCCGGCTTTGGCCGCACGGATCTCCTCCATGTCGCCCCAAGCTTCGACGATCCCCGCATTCGGCTCCAGCGCCTTTTTTAATCCCGGAAAAACCGTGAAAATTTGCTTTTGAGCCAAATTGTCGGGGTCGATTTCGCTGCGCAGCACCACACCGGCGGGATCGGCAAACGAGAAAAACGTGCACTTCGACGTCCGGAGATCTTCGGTGTTGACCCGAGCTCCTCGCACGACCCGCTGAAGGGCCACGAGGTTCATGTCGGGCTCGGTATCGATATGTTCGCCGAGCAATTTCGCGCCGGGTGGTAGACCACGACGAACCTGCGCCACTTCCGCATCGGCCAACGGGGCGACCTTCGCCAACACGTCGATGGCAATTTGCTCTTGTTTCGCCGGGTCCGCACACCCCGCAAGCGCGGCCGCGAACACGGGCATCACCATCGAAACAGCCGAAAAAGATCGCATCATGAAGTGGGTTTGCATCGGACGAAGGACACCATTGTACTAAAAAGTTTCCGGCGCGACGAAGATGATCTCGACCCGTGCGTTGCGCTTTCGTTCCGCGCTACGCGGATCGACGACCGGAGCGGCGGTTCCGGCCTGCAAAACGTTGACGGAGGCGATACCGGCCGAGCGAAAAGCACTCGTCAAAGCATCCGCATGCGCCTTCGACGTCGCATCGTCCTTCGCCGCCGGCTCTTTGTCCTGATGCACGACGACCGCCAACGGAAACGCCGGATGCGCCTTGCTTATTTTCGCCAAAACGTCGATGCGTTGGCTCGCCGCGGGCGCGAGTTTGTCTCCACTAAACGCATCGCGCAACGTGACGACGATCCCTCGTTCGTCCCGGAACGGTGAAAACTGCCGCGTCGTGGAAATCTCGGCCAGAAGCGCATCCCCCGTCCCGGGCGCTTTTGATGCCGCCGTCATGCTGCGACGCATATTCGTGAGCACGGACAAACACGACGCTCGTGCGCGCGTCGCCAAATCAATCGGAGCCAAACCCCCGGAAGCGATCGATTCGTTCGTCTTCGTCACGACGATTTCCGCTTCATCGAGCTGCGACATCAGCGCCGAACGTTCCGGCGCGCCGACAGGGGTCGGTGTGCCCGCGGGGATCGACGGCAAAAGCAAACGCGCCCCCGTGCACAACATCTTTGCTTCGAGCGCCAACGAACGCGCCGCCGCAAGTCGCGCGACCTCGCGATCCCCCGAGGTTTGGCCCGACGCAACAACCGGCTGTGCGTCCTTTGAAACGCGAATACGAGCTTCGAGAGCGGCCACTTCCGCCGACACCCGCGCCTGCTCCGCATCGAGCGCGGCGATCTCGGTTTGCGATGCGGCCAGCGCGGCATCCGCCTCTTTCGCTTGAGCCTCCGCACGCGCGATACGGGCGTACACGAGCGCGTGGCCGTACGCCGCGAGCGCTCGTTCCGCGAGCAGTTGCGAACCGGCAACGTCGCCGGCATCGAAAGCGGCTTTCGCCTCCGCATGAAGTTTGTCCGCGTGCGCATACGCGGTCGGAGCAAGCTTGCGATCTTCGGCCGACGCCGGATTTTCACGCACAGCCTGCACTTCGGCGAATACCGGCGGACGAGGAACCGGGGCGCAGGCTTGTAAGGCCAGGACAAACGGAACGACCAAGAGCCTTTTCATCACTTGCCCTTCTTCTTCGGCGTACCCGTGGATTTCTTCGTGCCGCCGTTTTTGCCGGTCGTCTTGGTGGACGATGGTTTGTCTTTATCGGACTTGCCGGGTTTGGCCGCGGGTTTGCCAGCCGCGGCTTTTCCTGCGGCGAGTCGAGCTTCTTCCGTGGCGGCAGCTCGTTCGCGCGCTTCTTTTTCTTCGGTGAGCGCCTTTTCCAGCTCGGCATCCGCACGCCCACGACGCGCTTGCGTTTCTTCGAGCAATGCTCGGGCACGTTCGGCACGAACAGCCGCTTCGCGCGCTTTGTCCGCCGCCCCGACCGCCGCCTGTTCCGCCGCCGCCGCCCGCAACAAATCCCGAGCATTCTCGGCCCATTCGAGCGCCAAACCTTCGAGAACATGGGCGTGTTTCGCATCGCCCGCAGCGCGAGCTCCGTGCGCACGTTCGAGCGCTTCTTTCGCGTGCTCCACCGACGACGCGACGACCTTCTTCGCTTTGGCATCCGAAGCTTTGGCTTCGACATCTTTCACGATGTCGTGCGCCGTGGCGCCGTCGCCATCGGGCGGTCGGGGAACATCCAGCACCGGGCCGCTCGCACCGCCGTTATGAGCTGACGCGGGTGCCGCGACAAACGTGGACAAGACAAACGCGTAGGGAATGAGACGTCGCACCCGCAGCGGCGTAGCAAAGGCATCGGCCGCAAGCAAGGTCCAGCTTGATAGTTTGCGGGGCAACGACGTCGTTTTCTTGGTGTTCGTCGTGCTCGGCAATGAAATCACTTGCCTGGATACCCGGCAAAACACGACCCATCGGTCATGGGCATCATCGGCGCATCACACGCGGGTCCGGGCATCATCGGATCCTTGGTCACGCAAATGCCGACCTTGTTGTCGGGCCGGGCGATTTCCGCGCCAAACGCGAGCATCGGATCCGTTTCACAACGCCCCGTTCCGCAATCGGTATCATCACAGCAATATCGCGCGCACGTATTCGTGACCGGATGACACCGCAGCCCCGAGCCGCAATAAGGTTTATTATGAAAATCGCACTTTTCGCAAATTTTCGCCGGAGTCCCCACAGCCGAATAACATCCGAATACGCCGGGATACGCGAGATCACACGAAGAGCCATCGGTCGTGCAACCATTGTGCGTAACGGGATTGCAGCCATCGGCAGCCGGACATTTGTCCGGGCATTTCGTTGTCATGCACGTCGTGACGGCATCGAATTTCGTCTTCAAATCCCCCGCCACCATCGTGCATTCGGGAGGGCTCGGCAAAATATTCGCCACGCAATACGCAAGGCACGTGCTGTTCGAAGTGCAATCCGACATCTCTTTGCAGCAATTCGTCTGCAAACAAGCGTCGCAATCACCGGGAAAAACCTGCTGACTACAATTCGGCTTTTCGACGTAAACCGGAGGGCAATTCAGATTGAGCTCGCAATCGTCGGAAAGATTCGAGCATCCCGAGGCCCAAAAGAACAAACCGAGCATCGTCGTTGAACCGAGGGCCATCGCAATCGAAGACAAGCGCATGTTGCACCTCAAAACGTCCCCATGACGGTGAGTCCCGTCATGCTCGGTGAAACCGTAGGCAGAAAACGCAGATTCAATCCGCCCGATTGTTGCACGCTCGGCTCGGGCCAAAGCAAATACACGCCCGCAGCCCCGAGCGCTCCGACGCCCAACGCAAAACTGATGATCGACGTGGTCCCCAAAATATCGCCCGTCGACGTCGCCGAAGACAATGCATCGCATCTCGCCGCATACTCGGCCTGCCGATCAACTCGACAATGCCCGCCGGCCGCCTTGATTTCATCATGCAATGCTTGCGCATCGGATATTTTCAAAGCCCGCACCCCCAAAAATGTCCCGCCGAGAACCAATCCGAGCCCGCCCCCGGCGGCCATGATGATCGCCGGAGTTTTACTGCGTGGCGGCGCAGCAACCGGTGGAGGTTTTTCCAAGGACGTGATGTTCACGACGAGCCTCGCCGCACCTTCCGCCCATAACTTACTTTCGAGCGGCAACCGTCCCGTCGCTTTGATCGCCACGACGTGATCGCCCGGATCGATGAATGCCGGTTTGCCCCATTGTTCTTTCGGAACAACCGCTCCGTCCCGAACCACTTCCAATCCCGGTACTTCGAGCAATGCAGGGCTGATGACGATCGTCAATCGGGCAACACGTTGTTCGAGCGCGCCGGCGCGTTTTCGAGCCACCGTTTCCCGGTCTTTTTTTCCAGCTTCCAGCGCCGCGTCCGCAACCGCCACGTATTGTTCGTACGCGGTGGCCAAACGCCCGAGCTTTTCGTAACACTCCGCCAAACGAAATTGCGTGCCCATGCCCGGATCGAGCTCCTGCGATCGAGCGAATTTTTCGCAAGCATCGGCGTATTTCTTCGCTTGCATGAGCCGCATGGCTTGCACGAAAAACTCTTGCGCCGCTTTCTCGCGACTTTCGTCCGATGCGTGCGCCCGCGACTGCATCAGCATCCCGGAACATGCGACGAGCAACGCAACGATTCCGATACGAGCTTGGCGATTCATTTGCGGTCCATCCCGAACGGATCTTTTTCCTTGCCGGTCCCCGACGGCAAAGTGGGTCTTGTTCGTCCCGTCGAACGCGGTTTCGATGTGGTTGCGGTGTCGGCGGAGGAAGTTGTCGACGCCGCAGGTTCGGAAACCTCAGCCACCGTCGCGGAAGGCGCCGCAGAGGCCGCCGCCGGAGACTCAATCGAGTTTGCCGCGACAACCGAAGCGACCGGCGCATCCGATAGGGCGGGCGACTTGCTGGTAACGACGGCAATGGCAATGGCAATGCCGACGAGCATCGCCCCACAAACCAATAAAATGGCCGCCGCGGGAATGCGTCGTCGTCCAACGCCCGAAGCTGTCCCGCCCCAAGCACCGGATACGGATCCGGGCTGCTGAAGCGTCACTTCGTTCATACGCTCGACCACCGCGGCATCCTGCCGCAGCTCAATGGGTGTGGAGGCCGATTGCGACTTGCCACGCCGCACGTCGCCCGGTGCGTCCGGAGAAACAGCGGGGGCATTCGACGCAGTGGCCCGAGAAGCAGCGCCGTCGAGCAATCGCGAGACCGACACCGAATTCGACGTCGACAAACGCATCGCAATGGGCGCTTGCGACAAACGAACGATTCGTTCGACGGCCGCGACGACCCCCGCCGGCGCGAAGGGTTCGAGCTGTTTCGCCAATTCGCCGACATTTTGAGGCCGTTTGGTCACATCGTGTTGCAAACACCCCAAGATGACCTGCTCGAGCTCGACCGGAAGATCTTCGACCAATTTCGTCGGCGGAATGGGCGGTTTGGAAAAAACAACCGCCACGACTTCGGTCATGGTTCTGCCTTTGAACGGCAATTCCCCCGTAATCAATTGATAAAGCAAAATACCCAAAGACCAAATATCGCTCCGCGCATCCACGTCGCGACTGGATTCCATCTGCTCGGGCGACATGTAATGCGGTGAGCCCAAAACGGCATGCGTTTTGGTGACGTCCATGTCCTCGGCCATGCCGCCTTTGATTTTCGATATTCCAAAATCGAGCACCTTGACGCATTCGGTGCCATCAGGGCGAAACGTCAAGAAAAGGTTCGCCGGCTTCAGATCCCGATGCACGATCCCCATCGCGTGCGCCTCGGCCAAACCCTCCATCGCTTGCAGAATGTACCCCACCGCGACCGGCGTCGAAATGCGCCCTCCGGCCTTCAGCATCGCTCCAAGATCGGTGCCTTCGAGGTACTCCATGACCATGAACGGCATGCCCGTATCGAGGCGACCAACGTCGTACACGCGCGTGACATGCTCGCTCTTGAGGCGCGATGCGGCACGCGCTTCCCGCAAAAATCGCTCGACCGATTCGGCATCTTGAAGAGCTGCTTCGGAGAGAAACTTGAGCGCCCGAGGTTCGAGCAGATCCAGGTGCGTCGCGGCCAAGACAACACCCATCCCGCCCGCTCCGAGCTGACGCTCGACGCGGTATTTGCCGGCGATGACATCACCGGGCAAAAAAGGGCTTTGGGCAGGGGGCATGACGGTCGAGCGCTCGCTCGGGCCAGGCTACCCGAACGAGAACGAAAAGCCAAGCAAACGGCACGAACTACGACGAGCAAAAATCCGGAGCCGCAACAGGGATCACCAACCGAGTTCGATGGAGGGTCGCCGCAAAAATCGGTTTGGCGTAACGAGATCGCTTTGCTTTGAAGGGCTGATTGTTCCGAGACAAACGCCCCGAGCGCGCATCATTTCTGCAGGAAGTTCTTGATCGCCCAGTCGATCTGCTCCGACTGGCGCTCCATCTGCGCCTTCGATCCGCCGGCTTCGACGAGAAAGACGCGCTTGTCCGTGAGGAAAATCGACATGCGGTACAGATAAGGTTCGTCGCCTTCATCATGGCCAAACCGTAGCTCCGTACCGGTCAAACCTCCGCGGTTTTTCACTTCCCGCTTTTCGATGAGCGCATATCCACCGGCATCCCGCATGCGGTTTTCGATCGCCCGCACCCAAAACGCCATTTCCCCCTTCGGCTCGTTGTCGAACGCGCGAATTCCAATCACCACACCATCGGCCGTCGTCGCTCGATACTCGCTCGAAGAGTAGCGATCTTCCAGTTCGACGAACCCCGGCGGTGTGGCCGGAACAAACGGACGACATCCGGAGACGATGAGCATCGCCGCAGCGAAAACGAAGGTGAGCCGAGCAGAGACAAACACGTTGGTACTCCAAAGATGTTTCATGACAAACCCCCTCAAAGTGCCAACAGACGCCCGAGTCCAAGTTCGTAGAGCCACGGAACAGGCAGGTTGAACGGACGTTTGCCCAGTTCTACGGCCGATCGCGGCTGGAACGTGACGGTGATGGTCGAGTACGCCGCGCGATCTTTGAGGAACTTCATGCGGCCTTCGAGACGTTCGATGATCAGCGCCACGCGCTCGAGCTCCTTTTCGATCTGGATCGATTCCTCGACTTTTGCAGCCTTCGAAAGCAGCTGTTCCAGACGTTCCCGCACGGCACGAGCGTTCTTGAGCCGAATGTCCACATCGTTGAATTCTTCGGTCACGTCTTCGACTTGGACGTCACGGCTGATCATGTCGCCCATCTTTTCGATGCGGCGCATGGCCTCTTCGAAGCGCGACGCAGGCACGCGAATCGTGATCGATCGATCGTCGCGTTTGGCAAGAAAACCCCCGATGCTGCGCGCCAAAACCTCCACTTCTCCGAGGGAACTTCGCACTTCGTACACGGCCATTTGCACGTGGCCGGTGTAGATGAGCATGGGAGCATGCGCGGTCGACGTCGTTTCGGTCCGTGTACCGTCGTTACCTTTTTTGCCGTCTGCCGGGAGCGTCGTCGCCGGTGGTGTGGAGCTTGGATCCGCGGGTTTGGCCGGAGCAGGTGTTGGGTTTTGCGTGGCAAACCCTGGCGCCGGAGGAGGCGGCGGGGCCTCTTCGCGAATCGACAGCTCTTTCTTGAACGAGTTGTCGGAATCTCCGCCGCTCCACATGTCGGCGTCCGACGATCCCGCGGCAACGGCGGTCACCGACTCGAACGATCGCGGTGAATCCATCTGCTCGTTCGCACGCGTCGCGGGGCCCGAGACAACGGCGGAATCCCCGCGAGGCATCATCGGCGCGGCAGCCGTCGCTTCGCCATAGGAGGCACAACCGATCGAAAATAGGTGCAAACCGAGGCACCCGTACGCAACCCATCTTTTGATCTGCAACATGTTGGTTTGTCCCCAAACGATCACGCTGACGCAGCGCAACACGCGCATCGTATACGGATCCCGATGCATGCGCGCACGAGCAACGCACGAGGATACTCAAACCTTACGCTTGGCTTTCAGATTCCGCTGCGCATGACGCACGCGGTGTAACTCACGATGCCAATACGACACGCCCGCAAGAGCGCCGGCAATCGCCGAGGCCACCAGGGTGACGTCGAGGATTTCCGGAGCGGCGATCGCAGCGAGTACCGCGACAAACTGGACGGTCGTGGCGAGTTTTCCGGGCACGTTCGCCCGCGCCGCCGCTTTGCGCGCCCCGCGAAACGATTGACTCACGAGCACCCACACGACCAGCGGCGCTTCCAAGATCTCGCGCGCGAGCAGCGCCGGCAAGGCCCACAAAGGCAGCTGGTGGCGCACGAGCAACGTCACGACGACCGTCGTCGCAAACACCTTGTCCGCAATGGGATCGACGACGGCTCCGACCGCAGTCACCTGCCCGCGACGACGCGCAAGCCAACCATCGAGCACATCGGTGAGACCCGAAGCCAACAACACCCCGAGCGCCGCATGCGGATTCGCCACGACAAACGGAAACGCCACCGCCAAAGGCAAACGAAGCGCACTCAGGACGTTCGGCAAGAGCGCGAGATCGGCAAGGCGATACCGGGGCATCAGACGCGCCTGAACGAGTTTACTCGACGCGTACCGACAAAACAGGAACGCTGCTCTTGCGAAGCACGCGCTCGGCGACACTGCCGAGGATCAGGTGCGCCAAACCCTGCCGACCGTGCGTACCCATGACGATCATCGAGGCTTTGAGCTCTTCGGCGGCGGCGAGAATTTCCGTAGCGGGATCACCTTGACGCAGCACCGCTCGAAGATTGCCTTCTTGTTGCGCCAGAGCACTCACGGCTCGTTCCGCTGCGGAGGTAACTTCGGCGTGAAAGCCGGGCATGATCGATGGTTCGAGCCCGGGATACGTGTACACGGGCAGTTGATAGACGTGGGCGATCACGACTTCGCCACCCAAACGCGCAGCGAGATCTTTCGCAATTTGGAGCGCCTTCGTCGATGCGGCTTCGAAATCAACGGGGACGAGGATCAAGTTGGTGGGCGTGGCCATGGTGGCTCCTTCTTACCGATGTCGTCATTCGCTGCGCAAGTTTCCGATGCCAATCGTCGACTTGGTTCGTTGCGATAAACCGAACGATGTCGCGGCCGGGATGATGGCGCAAAACGCATTCTCTTGCCACTGCGAACGCGGTACGTCCGGGAAGAAAGAACGTCGAACTCGAGGTTCGGACGTTTCGTTACAACCCGACGAACACAACGCAGTGGATACGTGCCGAGCGGCGACGGCGCGATATCCGAGGCGAGCTCCAATTCGGAGGCAATCGGCACAATCGATGAAGGTTCGAGCGGGCAGACTTCCCGCTTGACGACACCTCCGAACGACTCGATATGATTGCTTTCGGCCCTCTTGACCGACAATCGACCTGTGATTCGTAGCGGAGAAATTGAATGAACCATCGACTTGCGGCGTGGGGGTTTGGCTTGACCTTCTCGTCGATCTTGAGCTTGGATTCGGGTTGTACGTACGAACTTCCCACAGCGAATTCCGGCGGGGCCGCGGGAGCTTCGAATGGCGGTTCTGGTGGACAAGCCGGCAATGCCTCGTTGTGCCCAGCCGATTCGAAGCCGAGCTGCGATCCTTATACCGGCCCGACAGGAACGCTCAATAAGGGAATTTGCCGGGCAGCCGAACCGACGTGTTTGGCCGACCTCAGCTGGGGTGAATGCGGCCAAGAAACGATACCGACTGCGGAATACTGTAACAGCTCCGCAGACGTCAATTGCGATGGAACCCCCCAATGTACGGGAACTCCTATCGCGCCGTATGCAACCGCAATCATGCAATCGCAGCAAGACGATGTTTTCTTGAGCATCGCGACGTCAACCCCCGCAGGTCTTGAAAATGGCAATGTATTTGCAGTTGGAATGCGAACAGCCGTCTGGGGGGCCGTGCCGATGGGGCCGCGCGTGCTGGCTTGGCGTCGTCGTGCGGACGGGACGCCCGAGAACTGGTCTTCCAAGTTCAATTTTACCACGCCCGGTGGCCCCAATGGTGCCGCCGCTACCGGCGTGGTCGTCCTGCCAAACAGCCGAGATGTCGTCATCGCGGGGGTTTTCAACAATGGCACGTTGACCCTTCCCGGCGCTCCCATGGCAACAGCGACGACTTCTACCAATAGTTTCATCGCGCGATTCGACACCAACGAGCTGCTGAAGATCGGTTCGTTTCATGGTGGCGCGGATTCGCTCATGATCAAAGCCATTGCCGCAGATTCCATGGTCAACCTTTACGTGGTCGGTCAATACAAGGG
>CAYSYX010000323.1:0-10852 GCA_964435055.1 uncultured Polyangium sp.
CGCCACGGGCACGTTCGTCGGGTATAACATCCTTCGCGACACTGCGGTCATCGTTGAGAAATTCATCTTGTTCTGGGAGCAGTTCGCGCCGTTCGCCGATCAAGCCAATATAAATCGCGACATCAAGCAAGAGAAGAAGGCGCTCGAAGAAGTCGTCGTCAAAGAACGCCAAGGTACGCAATACAAAGCCCTGATCGGCGTCGCGGTCGTCGGCGTGCTCATCGCCGGCTTTGCCGGATGGCTCGTCAGCAAACGTGGTTCACGCAAAGAGAACACGACCGTGCAAGGCGACAAGGTTGTCGCGGTCGATGTGTCCGGCGGACTTGGTGGCGGAAAGACCGGACCCAACGCCGGTGGAGGCTCGTTTGGTGGTGGAAGCGGCGGTCGTCCGATCCTCGCGGGCGGCATGAGCTGCGAGGGCGCAGGTGGGCCGCTTGGTGGTGGTGGTGGAGGCAAGTATCCCGTGCTCGCAGGTGGCATGAGCTGCGAGTCGACGCGCGCCAAGTACGTCGAGGACTACAGCAAAGATGCTCCGCCCGATCTCACCGCCGGGGCGTACGGTGCAGTGCTCAATCGCGGTTCGTACTTGAACAGCTGCGGTGTGCCTCCCTCGACCGAGGTCAACATCTGCGCCGCCGTGCAAAACGGACGTGCAGTCGGCGTGACGGTGACAACCCGGCCCTCGAATCCCGGCATCAACTCGTGTGTCGCGGGAGCTGTGCGCGGTTTGTCCTTCCCGTCGCATCCCCGCCTTGACGTCTCCCGCACGACTTTCGCTGCGCAATGACGCGCGAGGCCCCCATGGCCGAGCCATTCATCCAAATCAACGACGTCACCAAAACCTTTGGACGCCAACCGGTTTTACGTGGCGTGAGCCTCTCCGTCCCCCGAGGTTGCCTCTACGGGCTCATCGGCCCGGGTGCGTCCGGAAAAAGTGTGCTCCTCAAGCTCATCACCGGCTTGCTTCGACCCAACTCGGGAAATGTGCTCGTCGATGGTCGAGACGTACACTCGATGAGCGATCTGGAACTGCAAAAGTTTCGCCTGCGCTTCGGCATGTTGTTCCAGAACAACGCCCTCTTCGACTACCTCACGGTTGGGGAAAACATCGCCTTTCCCTTGCGCCGACTCTTCGATCTGCCCGACGACGAGATCGCCGAACGAGTTGCCGAACGTCTCGAGGTCGTGTCGCTTCCCGGCTTCGAGGATCGCTTACCCGCAGGTTTGTCCGGGGGACAAAAGAAACGTGTGGGCGTTGCTCGAGCCACCATCTCGCGGGCTGAGATCGTTCTGTATGACGAACCTGCCGCGGGCCTCGATCCGGTGACGTCGCAGCGCATCTTTGAACTTTTGCGGAACGAACAACGGGCTGCCGGAGCAACGGTGATCATGGTGTCGAGCGATCTCGATCGGCTGCTGACGGTCACGGATCGCGTCGGCATGTTGTACCGAGGTCGGCTTGTGTTTGATGGAACGACGGAAGAAGCCAAAGCGAGTGACGAACCGATGGTGCGTCAGTTCGTCCATGGCCTCACGGAGGGGCCGCTGTAGTCGTCTCGGGCTCTTGGCGCGCGAAGTCGAACCACTGTGTGGGATTTTGGCGTAGGAACGCTCCCAAGTAGTCCATGAGTTTTTGCGCGGCGTCGTCGAGCTCCTGGGATGACGCTCGTCGGGACAAACGGATCGGCGGATGAGCGAACGACTCGTACTGCAAGAAGCCGATCCGCCGGGTAAACACTGGGAGCAGTGGAGCTCCGCTGGTGGCGGCGAGGCGCAACGGACCTTCGGGCACGCGCCATGGTTTGTCCAGGAGCATTGCCGTACGCGTCCGCATGTTCGAGGGGGCGCGATCGATTTGCATCGCGACGAGCGCGTTGTCTTTCAGATGCCGAAGCAGAGGTAACGCGTCGAAGGGCGACTCGCCGATGTGGACCAGGTTGATGCCGGTCTTTTTGCGCATTTCGTCCTGGATCTTCCGCGCATTCGAATCGCGTTCGCGCGCCATGACGATGTACACTTCGCGCTGACGACCCCGCTGCAGCATCGATCCGGCGACGTCCCAACCTCCCGTGTGCGCGGTTGCGATGATGACGCCGCGCCCATCGGCGATGCAGTCGTAATAATGATCCGATCCATACGTGCGAGGCGTGATCTCATATCCGCGCTCGGCGCCGGCGAGCGTAGCTTCGGTGAGGCAATGCGCGTAGTTGGCGAAAACCGCGGCGACATCCAGAGCTTCTTGGGCCGCGGACCGAGGTCCAAGGAGATGTTCGAGGTTTGCTTGCACGCGTTTTCGTGTGGCGGGAAGTGCCAAGCCAAACGCGATTCCAAACAACGGCGGGCTGTACTTCACGAACGCTTCGGGGCCATGTTTGATCCCCGCGAGCATGATTTCCCGCCAAAATGCCGAATCGAACTGGAGTTTTTCCTTGATGGTCGAAAACATGGTTGGCATGGACATCGATAACGTCGAGGCAGCGTTTGTCGTCGAAGCCTTCAGGGCAGAATGCCTTGAAACGTAATGATGGTACCCGTCCCTGCGGGTAACGGTCCCGCCGCCATTCCCGTGACGCGAGCTGTGGTCGTTTTGGGACGGTGAAGCCAAGGAACAAGAAATCCCGCAGCGGAGCCCATGATCGCCCCCGTGAGGACATCGGTGAAATAATGTTTGTCCGCGGCAATGCGCAAATACCCCGTCGCCGCGGCCAACGTCAGTCCTGTTCCCCAAATCCAGGGCGCTGAACGATATCCCTTCAAACTGGCCACCGTTCCCGCGGAAACCGCCGAGACAAACCCCAGCATCGTGTGGCCCGAATAGAACGAAAGATTGTTGTCTCCCGGGGATTTGGTCAGTGATTTTTCACCCGGCGCGAGGTCGTGAACAAATGGTCTTTCCCGACCAACTGTGAATTTGACGAGCTGATTCAGGTTCGCCGCAACGACAATCGATTCGACGATAACCGTCGCGTCTTCACCCCATTCACGAAAACTGCCTCCTCGCGAATATACGGATGCGGCATCGAGCCCCAATGCAGCGATCGGCGCAAGGGCAAACCCGGTGACGTAACTGGCCACGTCGGCATTTTTCGTATTGTCCCAACGCAACGCATTTTTCACCGCAAGATCGCCGGACGGCGGCTCACACCAATGGCACGATGACGGCGCAATCTTGCTTTTCAGAATTTCAGTCGTGAGCCAAATGGCGGCACCGGCCCCCGAAATGGTCAAGTCCACGGGAAAATTGACTTGCATTCGAGGTTCGACGGCATCCGCCGCTTGTGCGGACTTGGGAACCAGCGCAACGACCAGTGATAACGATAAGGCCAACGAACGAAAGGACATACGCGGACGGTACATGATGGATCGGAAATTGAAAAGAATTTGCGACGTGAATACTTCGCTTGCAGGGCTTTTCTGCGGCCCCAAATCGTGCCAACGTGGCGACGAAAATCCATGAGCCTCCCCTTCCCGCTCGCCGCCTTCGATCCCACGTCCCTTTCGTTCATCGCCAATCCGTATCCGGTTTATGCCGCACTTCGCGACCTGGGGCCCATTCATTATCACCCCGAACTGAACCTCTGGCTTGTTACGCGTTATGCCGATGTCAATACGCTTTTGCGCGATCGTCGTTTCGGCCGAACCTATTTGCACAAAGCCACGCATGCTGAAATGGGGCGTCCGGACGAACCCGCCGAACACGCTCCGTTCTGGCACGTCATCCGCAACGGAATGCTCGATCGCGAGCCGCCCGATCACACCCGTCTACGGCATCTCGTTTCGAAAGCGTTCACGCCGCGAACGATCGAAAAACTCCGCCCGCGTATCCACGACATCGTGGACAAACTCGTCGATGTGGCTGCGGAACGTGGAGAATTCGACTTTATCGCTACGGTCGCCGAACCCTTGCCCGTAACCGTCATTGCCGAATTGTTGGGGATTCCCGACGCCGATCGGCATCGCTTGCGACCGTGGTCCGCCGATATCTGCGGCATGTATGAACTCCACCCTTCCGAGGAATCCGCACGACGCGCGGTTCGAGCGTGCATTGAATTCGGGGATTACCTGCGCGAGCTCGCGCGTGAGCGACGCGTTCGTCCGCACGATGATTTGATCAGCGACCTTGCCCAAGTCGTCGAATCCGGGGATTCTTTGTCCGAAGATGAATTGATCGGTACATGCGTTTTGCTGCTCAATGCCGGGCATGAAGCGGGCGTCAATGCCGTGGCCAATGGGCTTTGGGCGTTGTTCCGGAATCCGGACGAACTCGTCCGACTCAAAGAAGATCCCGCGCTCGTTTCGACCGCCGTCGACGAATTGTTTCGCTTCGATACTCCATTGCAGCTTTTCGAGCGTTGGGTGCTCGAAGAAGTCGATATTTGCGGCGTTCGCGTGCCCAAAGGCGCCGAGCTCGGGTTGCTTTTCGGATCCGCCAACCGCGATCCGGCCGTGTTTCATGAACCGGACAAACTCGACATCAGGCGCTCGCCAAACCCTCACCTGACCTTTGGAGCGGGCATTCATTTTTGCCTCGGCGCCGCGTTGGCCCGGATGGAAGCGCAGATTCTGTTCGAGACAATCCTGCGGCGTTTGCCCCGATTGCAGCTCGTTGCCGAACCACAATGGAAATCCGGTTACATCATTCGCGGCCTCGAAGCCCTGTACGTCCGGGCGTAGCGTTCGTCTCGTCATACGTCGGCAACAGAATTCGCGTTTGGCGAGGCTGAAACTTCGTTCGTCCCCGCACCAGGTGAAACCTTAGTCCTTTTTCGGGTTTTTCGGTTCGTCGATCGTGCGGTATGGGTTTGGCTCAGGGGGAAAACCATGAAGCTATTGCTCGTCGATGATCAAAACGTGGTGAGAGAATCGCTCGCCAAGGTACTTCGTGACGAACCGGATGTCACGCTGGTCGTCGAGGCTGAAAACGCCAAAGACGCGCTGGCGCAAAAAAACAAACAAACCTTCGATGTCGTCGTGATCGAATTATCGCTGGCGGATCGCTGCGGTATCGAGCTCATTCGACAAATCAAGACCCACGGTCGCTCGCGCGTCCTCGTGCTCTCGACGTTTCGCGACGAATTTCGCGTGGGCGAAGCCATGCGAGCGGGCGCGGATGGTTATCTTTCCAAACGCTGCCGAATGAAAGAACTCGCGGAAGCCATTCGCACGGTTGCAAAAGGACGAACCGCCGTTTCGTCGGATGTGAGCGCCGCGATGGTGCGGGCATTGCAGCGCCGCGAAGGTGCGGACATGGTAGCTTCTCTCAGCGAGCGCGAACGCCAAGTGCTCAGGCTTTTGGCCATGGGCAGTTCGGCGAAAGAAGTCGCGGCACATTTGGCGATCAGTGTCAAGACCGTGGAAACACATCGGGCTCGATTATGTGCAAAGGTCGCCACGCATAGCGTCGCCGATCTAACGCGTTTGGCGCTCCGTGCAGGACTGATCGACGTGTGAGCGTTCCCGGGTAAACCATTTCAATAGGAACGTGCCCGAGGCGCCGAGGCTACGACGTAATCGCGAAAGTACGAAGGATCTCCGCTTTTTCCGTCCATGGCTGCTCGAGCCACGTTGAACAGTTCCCGCGCCGTCACGTAATGATACCGTACGCCCGTTCGTCTCGACCAATCCCGCAAACCTTCATGGAACGTCCGCTGTGTTTGTCCCAGAAGATTCGACGCTTCGCGGGACGAAGCCCCGTGTGTCGATAGTTTCACGAATATCCATTCAGGGCGTCCGCGAATCGATATGCCTTGGGCGATCCAAGTCTCGAAGCGCGAGATCGTTGCGGGATCTCGGGCCGTGATGGCGCCGGAATCGATGCGCAAGGGCAAACCGTGTCCTTGGCGGCGACAAACCGCCAATGGACCTTGCACACAAAGCAATTGATTCGGGCGGGCATCTCCAACCTTCGCCTGTTCACCTCGTTCATGGGCGCACCGTTTGCGCAGGTCTCCTTCCGGGTAATAAATGCAATTCACGATGCGCGGCTGCGTCGGATCCGGAGCCGACGGGAACGTGAAGTCCGCATAACAGCCCATGGAATGAAGCAAATCCAATTCGTCGTCGACCCCGCAATGCGCTCCGTCCGGACGGGCATTGGCGAGGCACCAATTGCCGTGAATGAATGCCCAGCGCGGACGGCCTTGGAGATGCGGCACGACGCCGTGAGCTTGCAAGTCTTCCAGTGTTTGTCGCAGCTTGGCCTCGAGCGACGAACGGGTATCGTTTTCGTGGTGCAGGTGGACTTCCACGTCCGCCAAACCCATTTCCACGAGTTGTGCCAATGGTTCGACCAGATCGAACGCATATTGATCTCCGGGATAAAAAAACGTATGCCGAGGTGGAATACCTTCGCTGTCGCGTAAATCAGAGACGAACGCGGGATATCGTCGGCGCCATGTCACCACGCGTTCATGGCATATTTCTTTCGGTGCCGCCCCGGGCAGCTTCGGATCCCCCGTCCAACCGGGCTCGAAGTGATCACACAACGCGATCAATACGTGCTCGGGGCGATGTTTGGCGCGACATACGGATCGCGACAAATGTGTCCGCATACGATTCATCGCCCAATCGAGCATCCAAGGCGCCAATTTGCTCATCTTCTCGACCTCGGAGGTTCGTCATTCAATACCAATCCGAACACACGCCGTTCTCCAATGCGCCGCACCGTGTCCGCCACCATGCCTCCGGTGGTTTGTCCCGCACGCGCAACGAGTACGACGACGTCGGATACTTCTTCGAGCACATTCGCGTCACCGGAGTCGAGCACGGGGCATCCGTCGATGAGCACGTAATCGTACGCGGATTTCAATTCGCGAATCAGTGCGGGAAACCATAACGAGTGAAGTGTTTCAGGAAAAACATGCGTGGGATCCGGTTCGACCATGGCGAATACCGATGCCCCGATTCGAACAAGATTCCAAGCCCCGTCATGACCGTTCATGCGACGCCGGAGCTGCGTGGTCAAACCCATCTCTTCGGGCACGTGCAGCCGCAGATTCGACGCCAACTGCGGGCGCGCCAAATGCCCTTCGATGATCACGACACGAGCTCGCTCCGCTTCGGCCAACGTCAAGGCGAGGCGCAGGGCGACCGCGGTTTTTCCTTCACCTTGGGCGGCGCTGAGAATGCTCACGACCAGCGATTGCTCGGCGCGTTTTTGTTCCAATCGATGACGCAACACACGCAATGCACCCAGGACCGTCGCCGGAGACTCGCGGACGATATCTCGCACTTGATCGAGCGTGCCTTCGTACGGAGGGCCGACGACGAGCAAGCCGGGGGCGTTTGGCTCGACGTACGTGTGCAACGCATTGGCCGGCAGCGACACCGGCTTCACCAGCGCTCGAACTTCGGTCGCGGCGTCGTTTGCCGAGGTCCGGGTTTCATCGGGACGAACCACCGGGCGGGATATCGGCGCTCGATCCCCAGCGGTCGAGCGAGGTGCGTGTGACGAGACAAACGGCTCGTAAATCCCCGAAATATGAGGTACGGAGACCAACAAGGGCGGCGAGCCGAGAGCCTGGACGTCGCCTTCGTCAAACAGCGTGTCGCACAAGAGCACGCGGGCGGCGGCGTAGCCGAGCGCAATGAAAAGAGCGATAATGGTTCCAGCAAGAAAAACTCGCCCTCGCCCGCTTTCCGGATGCACGGGCAAATAGGCCGGATCCGTAATCACGAGGGATTCTTGTACTTCGACCTCGGCCGATGTCGCTTGAAGTCGCGCCGTGCGTTCTTTGTCTTCGGCTTTGCGGAAGGCATCACGGGCCCGTTCCAAGTCGAGCCGCAATTTGTGCCATTCCGTTTCCAATTCGACGATGTCCGACAATTCCGTACCCGGCTGAGCTGATTTGGCGGGCTGCTCCGGCATATTCGTTTTTCCCGCCCGACGTGCGGCCATTTGGGCCAAAAGCGCGTCGCGTTGCGTTTCGAGCTGCGCGCGGCGAGCAGGATCGAGGGCTACCGGTTCATGCGCTTGGGGCACCGGCGGCGCCGATTGCTTGAGGTTCGTCTCGGCCACCGCCAATGCCGCGCGTGCGCGATCGACTCGAGCTTGCGCAATCTTCGCGTCCGGATGCGCGGGCGTGACTTTGATCAATTTCTGTTCGAGGTCCGATTCGGCCGCCGCCAATGCTGTCGCCGCAGCATCGCGTTGTTTCTGCGCGTCGGTGTTCATCGGCGCCGGAGGTGGTAAATCGTTTGTCCCGGATAATTCCGCCTCGATCTCCCGCAGTTTATCGCCGAGCCGCGTCAACTCCCGGTCGACGATTCGTTTTTCCGTTTTCGGTGGCGGCGCCTCTGTCGCAGCATTGGCTTGTTGACCACCGGCATAAGGGGAATCGCCCAATCCCCATGTGAATTGCGGATGTCGCGCCAGAAATTGAGCCAATGAACGGCTCGTTTCTTCCACCTGTTTTTGCGCCGATTCCACTTCGGATCGCAGAACGTCGTGCGTCGTCAGGGCGGAATCGAGGTTGTCCGACGTGTAATCGGTAATCATCGTTTCGGCGAGATGCGTCGCGACGGATTGCGCAATCTCCGGAGACTCGTGGGCGAACGACAAGGCAAACGTATCGGGACTTCGCGTCCGAAACAAAATGTGCTTCTGGATTTCATCCACCGCATCCAGCATCGAACGCCGGACCAAGTCGGGATAAAGATCGAATCGTTCGATGGTCGCTTGCAATCGCGACCGCAAATAGAGGTATTCTTTGAGTCGCGGACCCAGTCGGGCCGCCCGTTGCGTGGGACTTTCCGCCTCGCGACCCACGCGCACGGCTTCACGATACACCACGGTCGTTTCACTGCGATAAACCCGTTTCGTCAGGCATGTGGCAATGATCGCGAATAAAACGAGGACGCACAGCAGCATGGCCGTGGATCGCGCGTACATGCGCGTGCGCTTCACGAGCACCCAAAATCGATTCAATCGTTCTCGGGGCGTAACTTGCGCCATTCCGTCCGTCATGTCTCCCCCTCGGGTTTCGCGCAATACGCCATGCACTTCATTCGCAGTTTCGAGGCAAGATTCGTGTCACCCGAACACCCGTACCAGTCCATAAATTACCGGAACGAAAGCGGTCGAGAAAAACACGACCATGACGATTTCTCGAAAACCCAGGGCAATTCGTACGCCGGGGTGATGCCGGCTGAGCGCTTGATAATATGCCGCCGACAATCCGAGCAATAAATAAAGGACATCCTTGTACGCCCACGAAAGAAAAAACATGCCGACATAACACCCGACGAGCGAAATGGTGAGGGCACAAGCCCACTGCTTCATTCGTGCGTCGAGCTCCGTTTGCAATAACCAAGCAAATGCGGGAATTTTCAGGCCTGTGTAAAGCATGAGTGAAAACAGGGCCATTCCAACGATGCCCGTTTCGGACGTCGCCAGCAAATAACTGTTGTGCGCCGTGAGGCCGGTGGATGATTCCGCAGCGAATCGGCCAACGCCCACGCCTATGCCGCGGCTCGAGCGAATCATCGTCAATGCGTCCGCAATCAAATCGAGACGTTCTTTCGACGAGGCGTCGGCATCGGCTCCATCGCGTCCGCCCAAAACGAGCACCGGCGGGAGCAGCACGAGCGCGAGAATGACGCCGTACGGACCCGCGCGGCGCAAGAGCGACAAACCCATGACAATCAAAAAGACGAGCACCCCCATACGCGATTGCGACAGCACAATCATCGTTCCGATCAATAATGTAGAGGACAAACCCACGACCAAGCGGAAAAGACTGACCGAAGATGGCTGCGTCTTCTTCGCGCCTTTTTTCTCCGGCGGGCGCGGTTTTTCGGAAAGAGCCAACGCAAAAGGCAATGCAAGAGCCGCCGCGAGCGATAAATCATTGGGATCCGCCAGGGTTCCGCGATAACGAACTCGGCCGCCGATGGTTGATGTTCCAAACGGCCCCAAACGCTCACAACGATAATTGGCCCGCCAATTCGGCGGATCCTTGCGGCAGTCAAGAGTTGTTTCGCACGTTCGCCCGTCGAAAACCACGGCATTTTTCGCTTCCCAGTCGTCTTCCGCCGCTTGCATGCATCCCAGCGGTCCGTAAGACTGCACGATGGCCACCACCGAAGCGAACGTAATGGCCGATAAATACGCAATGCAGACGTTGCGTACGCCGTTCATGGTTCCAGACAAAAACGCGATCGCGGCAAAGAAACTCAGGACGATGCCCAGAGAACCGATTTCCGCGAAAAACGTCATCGGACTCCGCACGAACGTCACGAGCGCACACCAAAGGAAGAATGCCAAGACAAACGGAACGTGCGGAGCGACGGACAAACGGATTTTTCCAAGCGCCACGTCGACCACGCCCGCCGCCAAGCTCAGAGCGAACATGATGTGCAGAATGGGGACGCCCTCGAGAGCCGGGACAAACTCTTGCGGCTTCAGCATCACGAGCGCGCACAAGACGCACACCAACGTTGCCGCCATAATCCCCCGAAATCCCACCCCGCGATGATTCGATACCGCGTTCGCTTTTCTAGCAGCGCCGGGCGCACGTTGCACGTCGGATCGCCATTTGCGTTCGCGTCTCCCGGTCATTCATGCATAAAAACCAATTCGTTCCGAACGTACACCTGATGTGTATCCTTATCGCAATGGTTTTGCCGTCATGTGCGGGCGCACGTCCCCAGTATGATTACGTGCAAGAACTGCGGAACATGAAGACCTATTCCGTCGGTCCTGGAGATGTTCTTGAAGTACGCGTTTGGCACAACGAACAGCTCAGTCGTCGAGTGACGGTTCGTCCGGACGGATTCGTTACGCTCCCGCTCGTGGGCGATATTCCGTCAGGCGCTCTAAACGTCGAACAAATCGCATCGCACATTGCGACAC
>CAYSYX010000324.1:0-10813 GCA_964435055.1 uncultured Polyangium sp.
CCTTCGCCGCGAATCTCTTGACGCACTTTGCGCCTCGTGATGACCTCGCGGCATGCGTAACCCCGGCCGGCTGCTCTTTGCGTGGGTGCTGACCATGCTACTGCGGTTGCTGCGGTCGTTCGTCGTGCCGTTGTTGTGCGGGTTGCTGCTCTTGTTCAGCGCCGACTGCGGGCTGAGCGAATCGGATTTGCGGTATTCACATCCGAATACGCCTATCGTTGCCATTTGCGACAAACCGCTCGATGTGCCGAAGGACGTTGAGTTCTGGGGATATGACTTCACGACTCGGAGGGATGATGGCGCCCGCATACTCGGGTCTGTGCAACCTACGCGGGTTTGACCCATTTCCAGACTTCCGAGAAAAGGCACCAATAAATGGTTGCCTCTCCAAAATCGCATCCATCGGCCACTTCAGGCACGATCTCGTTGCCAATTTCCGGTGGAACTCGTTGATATCCAGGATAGGTTGCTTCAATCTCGCGAGCAACCTCGCGCGCGACAGGCTCTTCTTCCGGGATACCCGGCAGGTGAATGCCGTAATAAGGGCCGAGCAGCGATACATGAAAGCTCAGCGCCACGTCATCGGTGAGCCAGATTCGAGCCGAATAAGCGGGGTCAGTGCCGCCGGACAACAAGCATAACGATTCATTTTGAAGACGGTACCGATCGTCCAAGCGCCGAATCATGGCCTTCCATGTGGGGTACTTGCGTCGCCCACGGGCGGCTTCAACGATGAGGCGAAGGTGCTCTTCGGTGTCTTCGTAGACAGGCTCGTCCGGGGGAACATGGATGCGCGACATGTGCATAACTCCTCGTGGGTAGTAGGTGTAAACAAGATCGAGGAGTTCAGAACGGGACATCATTGGTTCACCCTTGCGCCAAGATTCGGATATTTTATCGGGAAAAGCTCTTTAACACCTTTCCTGAATTTGTCGCAAGGTCCCGGAAATGGCCGCGTCCGGCTACGCCACCCTCACGGCTTCTTGATCTTCATCTTATCAATTTCCGTCGCCGTTTGCCGAACCCCTTCATCTTGGTCCTTCAAAAGCGTCGCCGCAGTCTTTTTCGCGCGCACGGGATCGCATTGGAGCAACATCTTCAAAGACTCATTCCGCTGCAGCCCGCTCAGCGTCGTCGTCGTCGCCCATTTGTCGATGTCGTCGATGAAGCGTTTGGTAAATGCATTCTTCGGATCGGCGTTCCGACAGAAGGATTGAAAGATCTCGGGGCTCGCCGGAGGACGTTTTTCCGCGATGCTCAGCATTTCATCATATTGCGCCGTGCATGAAGCCGACACCAAATAATAAAATCCCTTGTCGATGAGGAACGTGTCCCGATCCGTCAGCACCGATGCCCAAAATGGACAGGCCTCTTTGCGCAGCTCCAATACGTCGAAAGCTCGAATCGCCGCCACACGCACGTCACTGCTCGCATCGCTCGTCATGCCTTTGACCGCCGATGTCATCGTAGGATTGTCCCAATTGTTCGTGAGTATCGTTTCGGTCAAAGCCACTCGAACCCGCTCACGCATATCCAAACGCAGGATTTTCAGCGTTCGCTCCTCGAGGCCCGTCGCTTTGACGTCGATGAATCCGGCCGCGACCGCGATGTCTCGCGCAACGTATTCGTCCTCTTCCCGCTCGAGCGCATCGAGCACACGCGTCGCATAAGCAGCCTCCGTGTGAAACCCCGGCTTGCCCTTTTGACCGCGTAAAACCCCGGCCGCCATGGTGCGAATTTCCGGATGCGAGTCCTCCAGCAAATTCACGAGCGTCTTGTAATCGACCTGTTGCCCTCGATGAAACGGCTCATACCACTTGCCTTGCGCTTCGCATTCCGCTTGCCGGAAGCATTTCATCGCTTCACGCGCCAACGCCACCAATGCGGCGTCGTTGTCCGGAGCATCCAATCCCCGCGGTCCTTTGGATGCCGTCGAGGCCGGCTTTTCCGTGTCGGCAGGTTTGTCGGTTTTCGTCTCGTCTTTCGTCGGCGCCTTGACGGGCTCACTCGACGACCCGCACGCCGCAGCAAAGAACAGACCGAGCACACTGAGGGATTTCGCAAAGGAGTGAATGCGCATGCGCTTCGAATACTCGAAGTCGTTCGCGAGGACAAATTTTTGTTTGTGTCACGTTCATTTCCCACGCCGAACAACGAACGGCGAGTCACGCGACGCGGTCACGGTTGCCTTCCAGAGTTGACCCGCCTACGCGAAATGGAGCCAATTTTACGATTTTCAGGACGCAGTCGAGTGTGATATTCGAATATCATGTCTCAGCAACTTACCAAGATCTTCGCCTCGATGTTCCTTGCAGCAAGCGTCTCTTTCAGTGCTTCTTCAGCCCAGGCCGACGAAGCGAAGGAAGCTTTTCGCTTACGCCTGCCCGCCTTGGATTTGCCGTATAACGTGACGTATGGATATCGGGCTCCGAGCATGGAGCAATCGCAGGCGCTTTCGGTCGATGCGTACGAAGTGACGTTGGATCTTTGTCGTCGATTGGCGCGACGCGCGGGCAAGGATCGTCGGTGGCTCGAAGAATTGGTCGGTTATGGTTGTTCCGGAGCAACCATTCCCATTTCGGTGTTTCTTCCGCCGTTCTCCAATTGGGCGCATGAAGAAGGGCATCGCGCCGTTTTGGGTCGTTATGGATTCGACAGTCACAACGGCATTTATTCGTTCGATTTTTCGTCGACGGTCGCCGTCGACGGCGTGAAGGACAAAGACTTGATTTGGCTGAAAGCAAATCATCCCGCCGATATGGTGCGCATGCATGCCGCTGGAGCCGAAATGCAAAACCTGCTCGGTGTGCGCCTCGCGGATGACGACTTCTTTTTCGGCCTCCCCGGAGCGCAGGCCGGTCCGATTACCTTTTCGAGTCGCCGACAGGCGCCCGTGTTGTTCTTTTTGTGGTTTCACCAAATGCTCTATTTTGCGGCGAGCGCCGGGGGCGCATTCGATGCCGATATCAATGCGTTGGGCTCGAAAGAAACGAATGTCTTGGATCGCGATTTCACGGGTCCCGATTATACCGCCTGGGCTCGAGACATGGTGCGTCCGAAAGAACCGTATGAAGCTCGCGGGGCGCATCCCAGCGGCACGGGTATTCAGCGTTATGTGCGCCATGCGGATCTGACGCCGGAGGAGCAGGATCTTTTGTCGAGCCAAACCGCATTACACATGCTCAATTTGATCAACCCGGCCATGTTCGGAATGCAAGGCTTCAAGATCTCCGATACGACGCGCTTTTCCGTAGCGGTGTCGCATCAGCTCGCGCCGTTTGGATATGACGTGGGAGCCATTGTCCGCTTGACGACGCGCGGGATGAAGATCTCGGCGCGATTGCATGATTACATCCGGGCCGAAGGCTGGCTGCCGGGCATTGAAGCGCGAATCGTCGAGCAGCCGGTGCACGTCGGGAAAACGACGTTGTACGTGACGCCGCGTGTGGGTGGATTCATGCAACCCGAAGGATTGCTTTATCGCGGTGCTCGCGCAAAACCCGGCGGTTACGTGGGCATCGGCGTGGATATTCCCATTGTGCCGTGGTTGCGCTGGTCGTTCAACATGACGGCGAAATCAGCGGGCTGGGTGCAAGGCGTCGAATACATGGATGCCAACGTGACGGCCAATGTCGGCGCGACCGTCATCGTGCCCGATTGATGCGCACGATCGTGACCACTCGGCATTTTCTTTCCAATGCGTATCGCGTGCCGCACTCCGCGATCGATTGCGAACCCTGCCCGCCCGTCGACCATGCTTGACGGCCTCGTGAGTCCCACCTAGCATCGTCCGGTTCAAGTCAACGACGCGTTTTTGGTCAACCGCGCTTCGGCTTTTACTTGAACTCGGAGAACAATGAACTTTCTCGACACGAGACGTTTGGAGCCGCAAGGGTTGCGTCATGCCTATCGCGCAATCCTGCTTTTGGCGGCCATTTTGCTTACCGTGAGCAGTTGCTCGGACAGTCCGAAACTGCCCGACGAATTCCCGATCGCGCCTTCATCGCCGGCATCGAAAGAATCGACGCGAGCGACGGTGCCGACGAGCCTGCGTATGGCGCATCTGCAGCAGGTGCAAAAAGACGCACCCGTGGAGTATGCATTTGCCGCCGGCGTAGACGGGACAAACGTTCGCGCGGACAATCTTCGCCATGGATTGCGGACGGAGATCGATGCCAACGCCGGCGTTCACATCACCAAGCGCGATGATTCCTCGACGTGGAATGCCCTTTTGCATCTCGTCGCCATCGGTCGAGCGGCCGAACTTCAAGCCGTGCCGGCCATTTCGGATGCCCCCGAAATCGATCACACGTCGGCTCGTTATGCTCGAGGAAGCGACATCGAAGAATCATACTTGAACGGCCCCTTGGGCCTCGAACAAGGTTTTGTCATCGCCAAACAACCGGCTGTTGTCAAGGGCGAACCACTGTCGCTCGAAGTTCGCGTCGAAGGCAATGTGCATCCGGAGGATACCGGTCGAGGTGCCATAGCGTTACGCGATGATGGCGGACATGTCGTATTGCGCTACAGCGATTTGATGGCGCACGATGCGGCCGGCCACGATTTGGCGGCAAGCATGCATGTCGAAGGATCATCGATTGTTCTCGATATCGAGGATCAAGCGGCGGTCTATCCGGTGACCATCGACCCGCTCGTGTGGGTGCCCGATGAAAAGATGGTGGCGAAAAATCCGGGTACGGTTTTCGATCAATTGGGCAATACGATTGCTCTGTCCGGCGATACGGCCATCGTCGGCGCGGCCGGCAATGATGAAAAAGCCATCGATGGCGGCGCAGCCTATATCTTCGTTCGAGGCATGACGGGCTGGGTTCAGCAACAAAAGCTCATGGGTTCGGATACCGTCGCGGCCGATCATTTCGGCTGCTCGGTGGATATCGACGGCGATACGGTCATCATCGGCGCGTACGGTCAAGATGCCGGCGGAAAGTCGGAATCGGGCGCCGTTTACGTCTTTACGCGGACTGCAGGCGTGTGGACCGAAGTCGCAAAAACCGTCGGGGCGAATACCGACGATTACTTCGGATATTCCGTCGCGATTTCGGGCGTGACCGCATTGGTCGGCGCTTATGGCGACGATACCAAAGGGACTCTTGCGGGTGCGGCTTATGTGCTCAGCAAGGATCAAGGCGGTGCGAACAAATGGGGTACGGCGTCGAAAATCACCGCCATGGACGGCGCGGCGCAAGACAACTTCGGCTTGACCGTGGCGCTCGACCAAAACACCGCCGTCATTGGCGCTCGCGGCGATGACGACAAGGGTTCCTTGTCCGGTTCGGCGTATGTGTATTTCCGCTCGGGCGGCGTTTGGAGCCTCCAACAAAAGCTGACGGGAAGCGACACCGCTGCGCTTGATTATTTTGGTACGGCATTGGCGATCGACGGCGATTCGCTGGTCGTCGGCGCCAACTTGGCCAACACGAGCTCCATCGATTCGGGCGCGGCGTACGTGTTCACGCGATCCGGAACGATATGGACCGAGCAGCAAAAGCTGATTTCGATCGATCCCGCGACGCAAGATTATTTCGGAACGAGCGTCGCGATCAGCGGCGATCGGGTCCTTGTCGGCGAATGGGGCGATCAGCCCACCACCACGGTGAACGACAATGGCGCCGCGCACATCTTCACGCGCACGGCAGGCGTCTGGACGCACCTGAAGAAAATCGTCGCCAGCGATTCGACCAACGGCGACGGGTTTGGCACGGCCGTAGCCTTGCAAGGTACCGTCGCGGTCATCGGCGCTCCGAGCGATGACGACGTCGGGACCAACGCGGGCTCGGTGTACATGCTCGACAAGGATACCGGGGGCGTCGACAATTGGGGCGAAGTGACGAAGGTCCGCGCTCTCGACGGCTTGGTCAATGAATTCCTGGGCTACTCGGTTTCGGTCTCCGGAACGACGGCGATCGCGGGCGCTTATGGCGCCAACGACAAAGGCACCGAAGGCGGCACGGCGTACGTGTTCACGCAATCGGGCTCGGTGTGGAATGAACAGGCCAAACTGTTTCCAATGGATGGAACGGCGGCCGATCGTTTTGGCTTTACGGTCTCGATGAGCGGCGATACGGCGCTCGTCGGGGCGTATTTGCATGACGGCGTGGCGGTCGACGGCGGAGCGGCGTACGTGTTTGTCCGGACGGGCATGACGTGGACGCAACAAGCGAAGCTCGTTTCGGCGGATATGGCGGCAAGCGATCAATTCGGCGTTTCCGTGGCTTTGGACGGCGATACGGCGGTCATCGGAGCGTTCGGGGATGACGACAAAGCGAGCAATGCCGGTACCGCGTTCGTGTTCGTTCGTTCGGGCATGACCTGGACGCAAGAAGCGAAATTGACCGCGGGCGATGGCGCAGCCAATGACAACTTCGGTCGCGCTGTGGCCATCGCGGGCAATACCGTGGTGGTTGGCGCGCCAAACGATGACGATACGGCGGCGAACTCGGGTTCGGCGTATGTGTTTACGCGCAATGGGACCGTGTGGACCCAAGAAGCGAAGCTCGTGGCGACCGATCCCCTTGCCAGCGCATCCTTTGGTTTTGCCGTCGCCGTCCACGCCAATACGGCGCTCGTCGGTGCATACTTGCACGACGTGGACGCGATGGTCACGGACACGGGCGCGGCGTATGTCTTCGTTCGTTCGGGCATGACGTGGACGCCGGAAACGAAGCTCGTGGCGGCGGATGCCGAATTGGGCGATCGTTTCGGCAATATGGTCGCCATCAACGGCAACACGGCCGTGATTGGCGCGCCAAACGATGACGACGGCGCAAGCAATACCGGCTCGGTGTACATCTTCGAGCGCACCGGGACGATGTGGGGCGCGCAAACGAAGCTGCATGCTCCGGATGCCGCAAACGGCGATCAATTCGGTTTCGGTGTGGCGTTCGACGGGAAAACCTTGGTCGCCGGAGCGTATGCCGATGACGATCGCGGTTCGGCGTCGGGCTCCGCTTATGCATTTGCGCAGCGGAAGACGGCAGGTTTGGCCTGCATGACGGACGCGGAATGCGAATCGACACATTGCGTGGACGGCGTGTGTTGCGGCGCTTCGGCCTGCCCGGATTGTTATTCGTGCAATGTGGCCGGTTTGCTCGGTCAATGCGCGGCCGACACTGCAAAAGCCAACAGCGCGTGCGGCGATACCGTCGATCGACCGTGTTCGGCGCCCGATACGTGCGACATGATGGGCGTTTGTCAACCCAACCACCTCGCGGTGGCCACCGCGTGCGGCGACATGATGGCCACGCCGTGCAGCGATCCGGACACCTGCGACGGGATGGGCACCTGCCAGGTGAACGACAAACCCGCCGACACGGCGTGTAACGACGCCGCGACGACGGAATGCACCAAACCGGATACGTGCAACAGCGCGGGTCAATGCATCAGCAATGACGAACCGGATGGCAAAACCTGCAACAATGGCGGCTTGTGCATGGCCGGTAAATGCGAAGGCGGCGGTTCGTCGAGTAGCAGCAGCTCCTCGAGCAGCTCGGGCGCCGGTGGAACCGGTGGCATGGGCGAAGGCGGTATGGGCGGCACAGCGGGCATGGGCGGATCCGGCGGCGGATCGACCACGCCTCCTCCGGCCGATGGTTGCGGCTGCCGCGTGGCCGGCGAATCGTCCTCGAGCAGCGGTGGTTTGTCCGTGCTGACGCTCCTCGGCATGGTGGCCGCAGGCCTACGTCGCGCACGACGCCGCAGCCGTCTCGCAGCTCCCGCGGCGCTCGTGACGACGTCCGCGTTGGCCCTCGCTTCAACGACGATCGGATGCAGCGATCCCGCCATCGTGACCGTCCCCGCGGGCGGCGCCGGCGGAATGGGCAGCACGAGCACTTCGAGCGGCTCGAGCGGCAAAGGCGGCGACGGCACAGGAGGCATGAACACGGGTGGCGCAGGCGGAAGCATGGAATGTCCGCCCGAACGCGTGTGTGCTTTCGAGTGTTGCGGAGCGGGTCAAGATTGCGTGCAAGGTCAATGCACGGCAGCTTGTCCGGCCAATCAGGCGCGCTGCGGCGAAGCGATGAATCTATGTTGCGCCGTGGGACAAGAATGTGTGGAAAATGTCTGCGCCGCGCCTTGTCCCGCGCCTCAGGTACGATGCGGTGCAGCTCAACAATGTTGTGCAATGGGCGAAGTATGCGCCAATGACGCGTGCCTCGTTCCGGGCAACAACTGCATTGATTTTGCCGATTGCAACGACAATGAATACTGCGAGCCGACGCTCGGGGTGTGTTTGTCGAGTGCCACGCTGCCCGATTGCAAGTACAAACCGCCGGTGGGAACGTTCTCGCCGACGAAAGAATGGACCTATTCGCCCATCACGGCGCCTTATGTGCGAAGTTCGGAGACCAAGTCCGAATCGAGCATCTGCGGTGCCGTGGGGGCGATCCCCCTCGCCTTCCCCAATTCCGACGATTCGCTGGTCATCCTCGGCTTGGGTTCGCTCCAATTACCGTTTTTCGATAAAAACCGCACGACGATGACGGTATCGACGAACGGCTGGCTCACGCTCGACGCGAATTACAAGGGCAATGCCGCTTCGGTCAATGCGGCATGGCCGGTCACGACCAACGCGGACACGATGATCGCGCCGTATTGGGACGATCTGAAAAACGTGACGGGTTGTGCCTTGGTGGATACGACGAACAAACGCGTCGTGGTCGAATGGCACGGGGAAATCGTGGCCAATGGCGAATGGGTTCGGGTGCAAGCGGCGATCAATGCCGTGGGTCACAAGGACGCGGGCGTCGTTGAATTGTCGTACTTGGAGCTTGGGCCGACGCAAGACGGCGATGCGGCGACGATTGGCATTGCGGAATCGGTGACGAAACGAGCGGTTCAGCACGGATTCAATCGCAATGGCGCGGTCTCGACGACGACGAAACTGCGTTATCAATACGTGCCGATGCACAATCGCTTCGATGCTCTTGCCGCGCCTGCGGTCTTCGACCTGGACGGCGACGGCAAACCCGAAGTGATTTTCCCGGCGTACGACGATTCGCCCAATGGCAATTCCACAATGCCCAACGATCCCATCTTCGATCTGCACAGCGGCGTGCTCACGATCCTCAATGGAGAAGACGGCACGATGCAAGCGCGGCCTTTCGAAACGCCGGGATACGACGGTTATCTCGGCGCGGGAGCGGTCCTGAACATTGCGGATTTGGATGGTGACGGCACCGTCGAAATCGTCGGCGTCGGGCGCCTCGAACCGATGGTCAATTCAGCGCCTTATGTCAAAGCCTTCAATGCGGACGGCACATTGCGCTGGATCTCCAATGTCCCGATCAACTTCAACCATGACGGTTGGGGTGGCGGTCCAACGGTTGCGGACCTCGATCACGACGGCAAAGCGGAGGTCATTTTCGGGATCAACGTGTACAACCACGAAGGCACGTTGAAATGGTCGAAACCCAACGAATATGGGCAACCGGCGACGACGGCGGCGGATGTCGACGGCGACGGGAACATGGAGGTCATTTCGGACCATAGCGCGTGGAAACACGACGGAACGATGCTCTGGACACGCACGGACTTGAATGCGTATCACTTCCCGAGCATCGCCGATTTCGACCTCGATGGTACGCCGGAAATCGCGCTCGTCGGCGCGGGTAAAGTGATCATTCTCAATGGGAATGACGGCAAGACGTTCTGGGGTCCGATCGACTTGCAAACAGCGGGCGGCGGGCCGCTCAACATCGGTGATTTCGACGGCGATGGTTTTCCCGAATTGGGAACGGCCGGCGAAGGTCTTTATGCGGTCATCGACTTGCAATGCACGGGCGTGCCTTTGCCTGCGGGTTGCGATCGCGAAGGCATTCGTTGGGGTATTCCGACGAAGGACATTTCATCGAACGTGACGGGTTCGTCGCTCTTCGACTTCGAGGGTGACGGCATTGCGGAGGTCATCTATTCGGATGAATGCTTTACGCGTGTCTTCGAAGGACGCACGGGTTTGGCGCTCTTCGAGACGCCGGTCAATACGCGTACGGCGACCGAATATCCGCTCGTGGCGGATGTCGATGGCGACAACAATGCCGAAATCATCGTCGTCGCGAATGAAGTGGTCCCGAACTGCAGCTTTGCGCCTTGGAACCAAGGTGTTCTCGGGACGCCGTGGCTCGAAGCCCCCTACCCGCCTCCATTCTGTGGGCCGGGCGTGGTTTGCGGGTATCGAGGATTGACGGTGTATGGCGATGCGCTTGATAACTGGGTTCGTACGCGTCGCGTATGGAGCGGCCATGCGTATCACATCACGAACATCAATTCGAATGGCTCGGTGCCGATGGTCGAGGATCCGAATTGGAAGCAGCCGGGATACAACAATTTCCGGATGAATGCGCAAGGTGGCGGCTTGTTCAGCGCGCCGGATTTGCAGGTCGAGCTGGTCGCGGATGTATCGACGTGTCCGGTGAAACTGCGCTTGCGGGCGAAAGTGTTGAACAAAGGCGCGATTGGTGTCGCTGCGGGCGTCGAAGTCACGTTCTACCACGGGGTGGACGTGATCGGCGTGGTGACGACACCCAAGGAAATCTTGCCGGGTGGATCGGTCGAAGTCGTCTTCGATTACCAATTGGCTTCGATGGAAATCAACAAGCCGCTGGATTTCTCGGTGATTGTCGATTCCAACAAAGCCAACAACGAATGCGAAGGCGGCGGCGAAGACAACAACACCGCAATGACGACCGGGACGTGCACGGGCGAGATTCCGAAGTGACGAATTGAAAGCGCACGCGGTGGATTGAACGTTCGCTCCGCACGCTCGCGCGTGCTCCGCGAAGAGCCGGTTTACGAT
>CAYSYX010000325.1:0-10763 GCA_964435055.1 uncultured Polyangium sp.
CGGTCGTCCGGCCCGCGCGGCAGCGGCAGCTCCGGCGGCGGCTCCGGCGGCGGCTCCCGCAGCTCCGGCGGCGAAGCGTGGTGCAGCTCCGGCCAAGCGTAAGCCGGGTCGTCCGAAGAAGACGGCTGCTCTTTCCCAAGAGCGACAAGAAGTCCTCAATTCGGTCGAGCGAATCGTGAAGTCCGGTGCCGGCGTCAGCGCGAGCGACGTGGCCCGTCAAGCCGGCATTCCGCAAACGCGTGCCGCTGCGGCGCTCAAGGAATTGAAGCTCGCCAAGCGCATTTTCCAGGGCGGCGATCGTCGTTTCGCCCGTTATGCCGGCGATGCGAAGACGGCCGAAACGGCCAGCGTCAATGCGCGCAAGACGGCCGCAGGCCCCTCGGGTGGCGCCCCCGCCCCGGCTGCTCCGGCCCCCAAGAAGGCCGCTGCTCCGCGCAAGCGCCCGGCGAAGGCCGCTGCTGCTCCGGCCCCGGCTGCGAAGTAATTTCGTTTCAACCGGAAAAACGAACGCGAGCGGTTCGCCAAAACGAACCGCTCGATTCGTTTCGAACACCCGCTATCCAATTCCCTCGCCACCACGACTCGACAACGAATCCGCCGCCCGCGAAATCGTCAACACTCGGCGAAACCATTCCCTCGGTTGTTTTCGACAAACCCGTGCTTTGCGCCAAACCCGAACGTCGCCATTCCCAGCTTGTTTTCGTTATCAACTCGCCATTCGAACATCGCGACAGCATCATTTGGAATGACAAACCATCTTCGCGAGTAACGAATTCGCGCTCGGTTTGGAACTGCAAACCACTCCGAAATGTTCGTCCCCACCGAACCACTTCATCTGACAGACGACGGCATCGTTCGTCGAAACAAACATCGCGACGCACGTGGAATCGCAGAACTCCGGGGCTTTGGTCGAGTTTGTCAGGGCTGATGCACGATCACGGTGGATTCCACGTCGCGCCATCATCGTCGGAAACGATGGTGTAAAATCCACGACGCGATGTTCCGGTGACGTCCGCCGATAACAACATCAACGTGCGTTTGCCCAGCGTCACGAGTGCGGCAAAACGAACTCGCCCACGTTCGCCCGTGCCTTCGCCAATGACCCGCGCGCGTTCATAAAATTTCCCGCCGTCCGTCGATTGCGCGTAGTACACGCCCCACTTTTCGCCCGCTTGCTCGGACATAACCGCCGCCGCACCGCTCGCCATGGGACGAGCAATGATTTCTCGTTCGTGCTTTTCGAGCCACGGCTTGAAAACAGGACGTTCGGGCGCAACACATTTCCCATCGAGCCCGCAAAGGAGCAGGTTGATGCTTTCGCCGTCCGGGGCTTCCACGACAAACTTGTCGTGAGAACATCCAATACGTGCGTCCGGGGATGCCGCCGCAGGCATTGGTATGAGCCCATAACCGTCGGCTTTGACCACCAGCAAGTAGTTTTTCCCGGGATTCTGCTTCGATGGCGGCTGCGTGATCCGATAAAGCTGGTAGGTGCCGGTTTGGCACGCCGGAGGCATCGACAATTCACGCGCGAGCGTCGGCGTCGTTTTCAGCTCTTTGATCTTTTCGTTGATGTATTCGGCATCCTTTTCAGCAATGACGGGCTTGTCCGGTTCGGGCCACGGTCGCGAAATGATGCCTCGACCTTTGATCGACAATAAACGTGCGGGACGTCCAATCGGATTGGGGATGAACGTTTCGAGTTTCGGCAGGACGATTTCAGGCGGAACGTCGGCACCGGGCGCCACGACGAATCGCGCGATGAACTTCTTCGCCGACGGTTCGACGACATACCCCGCCGTCTCTTTGCTGAGCAATGCCAATCGCGGATGCAGGATGGGCACTTTCGGATCGATTTTCCTTGGCAACGGCGGTTGCTCGACATTCGTCGCCGTCCCGAAGCTCAACGCATCCAGTGTGGTAAAGAAAAACTGATACGGAGGCAATGCGGGCGGGGTTTTTCCCTGCGCCGGTTGACTGTCGGCCAGAGTTTCTTTGGGCCCGAGAGCCAAGGCGAATGTGGTTTCATCGTTGCCGAAAGACCACGTCGACCACGTTTCCTGATCCGTCCGAAACGAAGTCCAGGTTTTTCCCGCATCAACCGTAATCAGCGCAATGGCTTCGCTGCCCGGGACACTGCCGGCCAAAATGGCGCGTTTGTCGTCGATGGCATAGACATGCTCGACCACCATCGACGGCGGCGCGAGTTTTCCATCGAGACCTTTGGCCAAACCCAAACCCGTCGTCAATTGATCGAGCGACGCGGCTCCACGCGGCGGCGGAGGCGGAATGGGCGGCGTTTCTTCTTTCTTTTTTTGACAGCCCACTTCGAGCGCCAAAAGAAGAAGCAGGCAATACGGGCGGCGGGGCTTTAAATTCATACGAACTCGAAAGAACGGTCAATCACTCGACGTGATCCGGATCGGCGCAGCATCGAAAACCCGTCGAGTAGTCGTGGTAGGTAAAACCATGAGCCGTGGTGGCATAAGAACATCCGTCGCCATTACGCGTCGTATCCATGTAGTAACCGCCGCGAAATGTGCCTTCCGGATCGCTGATCCACTCGTGCAGATTCCCAACCATGTCGAATACGCCGTAGTCATTCGTGCATTCGGCTCGAGCCCCCGTTTCGAGCAGGGAATTGGGCAGTTGATTGATGAGCGGTTGGTTCATCCCGTCATACCACAATCGGCCTTCGGGGATATTGAGGAGCATACCGACTTCGACGACAGGGTGTTTGCCGCGAACATCGTCGTTGCATACGCTCGATTTTCGCTCTTCACCGTAAGGGAATTGGGTTCGTCGGGACCCGCGACACGCGCTTTCCCATTCATCGGCCGAACACAATCGTTTGCCCGAGGCAGCGCAAGCTCGAGCAGCTTGTTCGCCGCTGATGTAACCCTGAGGAACCACGCCGGGCCGTGAAACGGCGCGCACCCGTGATTCCATTCCATCGACCGGTTGATAAGGCGACCAAGCTCGCTCCGCCCCGCCTCCAAGACGCTCGATGATGGTGCCTTCCCAGCGATCCACGCATACGCGTCCATCGACGAGCGCCATTTCCACGGGGCATCGCGACGTATTGGCGAGAATTTCGCTATCGATATGCGCCGCGGGCGAACGCCAGGCAGCCACCGCGCTTCGAGTATCGACCGTCAGCATTCGAGCATTCGGGGCCGGCGAAGAAATCGACGGGGTCTCCGCAATGACGGAATGCGCCCGCGTTTGCGGAGCGTTTACTGCGTCAACCGAGGTGACTCGAGGTGCGAGCGGGCCGGTTGCACAACCTGCAGCCGAAGAAAGCGCAACAAGCATCAAAGCCGCCAAGGCAAAGGGCCTTGTCGGTGGTGTCCGCGTGGCGCTGCAATGACTCATTGCGTCGCCACGCATTGGATCCAGTAGCACGAGGCCGAAGCCAGCTTCTGTCGTCTCCACGTACAAATGAAGATGCCCACGCTTTCACGAGAGCGCAATGGGGAAATTGCATTGTCATGCGAGGTGTGACGAAGCGAGGAAGGGCGGGCGCAGAATCATTTGTACACAAACGATCCTGCGCGACGGATCATGACGTAACGATCACTCGTGGACGCCTTGGAGCACGGTCGTGTTCCACTTCCAGTTATCGAGAAGCGTCAACGAATTGTTCAAGGAGTCTTCGACGTCGAAGATGATGAGGTCGAGCGTGATGATCTCGCCCGGCACTGTCGGAACGTCGTTGAAGAGCCACTTGGTCGCTCCACCCTGATTGCCGACTTGCATGCCCGTGCCTTGAAGATCGGCGATGCCCGCAGGACACACGTTGCACGACTTCGGCGCGCAGACATCGAAGAAGCCGTTGTTGACGCTGATCGGATTGAGCAGATCGTCGACGGCGATGTTGCGATCCGGCGGGAGCGCCTTTTGGTTTGGATCCAAAGGATCCGGCATCCACGTGCTGGTGTACAAGCCGATGAAGAAGTCGTTGAACTTGGTGCACTGGAAGTCCCAGTATTCGGACGAGAAAAACCGGAACGAGTAGGTGAACGACTTGGCGTTTGTCGGGGTACGCATGCGCAAACGCAGGTTGACCGGATCGCGTGCGCCCGAGCCTGCTTCGCATGTACCGGCGCAACCTTTCGAGTTCGGAAGTTTGTTGCCGTTGGCGAGCAAGTACGAAACGGGCGGCTGCGATGTCGTGCCGATGTTCGTCGAGGTTCCGACGTAACCAACGTCGTCTTGATCGCGCATGACGCCGGTGGACATACCCGCGAGCGTGGCGCCTTTGAGCGGGATGACGTTGACGCCGAACGACGTCATGATCGCGGTCTGTTTGTCGCGGATGTTCGCGAGCTGCGCGGTGTTTGGCGTGGCACCATCGGAGAGCAGCTGATCGGCTGAGATCACGCCCCAACGCTTTTGCGCCAAGGGCGGGTTTTCCGTGGTGAACTGACAAAGTTCCATGGCTTTGGCCATGTCGATGCCCGTGACGCCGGTGAGCTTCGCGGACGTGCTGCAAAGATCCGCAGCGGTATCGAGCGTCATGGGATTGCAGTCGTTGTCGACGTTGTCGCCGATGACTTCGAACGCGCCGGGGTTGACCTCTTTCGGGCTGTTGCAACCCGGACCGAACGTGTCGCAACAATCGCCGCCGCAAGACGCCCAGCCGTCTCCGTCGAGATCCATGTTGTCGTCGACGACGCCGTTGCAGTCGTCGTCGATGGCGTTGCCGCACGTCTCGTAATGCGGAAGCACTTGGCCGACGCATGCGCCCCAGCCGCTGCCGTCCTCTTTGCAGGTCTGCGTGCCGCCTTTACAAGCGCCGATGTTGTTCGTCCCGGGCGCGCCTTGGTAACAGGGCTGCTTTTGTCCCGGCACACACGTGCAAGGTCCGTCCTGCAAAACGTTCCATTCACAACCGTCTTGCGGATCCAAGTTACAGTCGGAAAAACCAGGCTTGCACGCGCCGAGGGTACAGATGCCGTTCTGGCACAGAGGATCGCCGTTTTGCGGAAACGCACACGAGTTCTGGCAGAAGCCGCAGTTGTTTTCGTCGGTGGCGAAGTCGTAACAGCTGCCCGAACAACACGTGAAACCGGCTTGGCAAGGCTGAAGACCCGAGCAACCGGGGACGCAGGTGTCGGACAAACAAATCGATCCGGGGTTGCAATCGGTATCGGTCAAACAGCCGACACACTTGAAGCTGAGCTCGTCACAAGCTTGTCCCGGGTTGCAGTCGAAGATGCTCGTACAACCGACCTCACAGACATGCGAGATCGTGTTGCAGTAGGTGCCTTGCGCGCAGTCGTCCGCGGGAGGTTCCAAGGGCAAACATTCCACGCACGTGCCTGTTTGGATGTCGCAGACGGTGCCCGCGGGATCCATGGCGCAATCGGCGTCTTTTTTGCAGCCCATCGGACCGCCGCCGCCCATGCCCGCAGATCCGGCCATTCCCCCTTCACCGCCGGCCCCTGCCGAACCACCCATGCCGCCTGTACCGGACGAACTCGAGGAGCTCGAGGTCGAGGCCGGAGGCGGTACCGGTGTGGCGCAAGCGGCGAAGAAAGCGCCGACCGCAAATGCAGAAACGATTAGAGCCGAGTGCGTCATGCGCATGCTCGAACGACTTGTCAGCGTTTTCATCGAGTGCCTCACAAGAAATTACGAGATCGAACGAATTGTGGTGTCGATGGCCGCGACAAACCTTGCACGATTCGTCGCGGCGCGAGACGTCATCGACGGACGCCTTGTTCCACGGCCTGGAAGCCCCAGCGGAAGTAGTCGAGCAGCACGATCGAGTCGACGTTGTGATCGCCGGCGTCGAAAATGATGAACTCGATTTCGATGGTTTCACCGGGAACAACGTTGGCAAAGTTCGTGAGCCAAACGGTGCCGCCACCATCTTTCAGATCACCGTTCCATCCGCCCATGCCGGTGCCGACGAGCTCGACCGTACCGGACGAACAGGCATCGGGAGGAGCACCCAAGTAGGGGAAACAGACGTCGTAGAACGCGTTGTTGACGGAGATCGGATTCTTGAACGAATCGAACGCGATGTTGCGATCCAAGGGAAGAGGTTGGTTTGTCGGATCCATCGGATTGCCGTTCGGATCGGGGACCCAGTTGCTCTTGAGGCGCGTGAGGAAGAAGTCGTTGAACTGCTGACACGAGTATTCGGGGTACTCGGCCGAGTAGCTCTTGAGGCGATACGAGAACGACTTGGCGTTTGTCGGGACGCGCACGCGCATCTTGAAGTTGACCGAATCGAACGCGGTGCCGCAGTTTGCCCCGGAACAAGGCGGACAGTTCGCGGGCGACGGAAGTTTGCCTCCGTTGGCGGCGAGGTAATCGGCCGGGATCGGCACTTGCGTCATCGCATCGAAGTTGCCTTTTTGGATCACGGGGTTCGGACCGCTTTGCGGATGCACGTAGCCGGGATCGGTCTCGTCGCGCGCGGTGCCCGTGGAAAGAGCCGCAAGCGTCGCGCCCTTGATGGGTTTGACGAAGGTTCCGTATTCCCCGAGAACGCCGACTTGAACGTCCTTCGGCAAGACCGCGTTGGTGCCGTCGGCGAGCAGCAGAGCGCTCGAGATCACGCCCCACTTCTTCTGATTGAGCGGCGGGTTCTCGGCGGTGAACTGACAAAGGTCGATCGCTTTGACCAGTTCGATCGTGCTCGTCGGTGTCGCGAGCGGAGGATCGGTGCAATCGGTCGGAGGTTGCGTGTCGAGCGTTGCGGCATCGCAATCGTCGTCGAAGTTGTTGCCGAGGTACTCGAAGGCGCCGGGGTTGACGTTCGGCGGGGACAAACACTGGAAACAGTTGTCGCAACAATCGCCTTCGGCTTGGGTCCAGCCGTCGCAGTCGAAGTCATCGGGTTTGGAAGGAACGCACGTCTCCATGCACGTGCCGTTCGGTCCACACACCTTGCACGGTTGCAGTCCGGGACCGCCGCCGGAGCCACCGGCGCCACCGGCACCGGCCATACCTCCCGCACCTGCGGATCCACCCATTCCACCTGCACCGCCCGTTCCGCCGGTGCCTCCCGTGCCCGAAGAGGAAGATGACGAGGACGAGGTGGTGCTCGATGAGCTCATGCCGCCTTGGCCGCCTTTGCCTGCGTCACCACCTTTGCCGGCGTCGCCGCCGTTGCCTCCGCCGCCTGTGCCCGCAGTGCCACCTTCACCTGATGTACTGGACGAACTGCTGGAGGAGCTCGTGCTGCTGGTGGACGGTCCGCCGTCACTGCAGCCGCTCGACATGGCGAGGGCACCCACGAAAACGGCGAGGGATCCGGAAACGAGAAGCGTGCGATCCATCAGAAAACCTCCGCAGACAAACTCGGCACGGGTTGGTACGACAAACGCAGAAGGAAGTTCTGCAGAAGGATCCGGCGTGACGAGTCACCGAACGTGAAGCGTTGTATTGAGCGGGCTAAGAAGCCTCGTGGATGATCGCAGATTTCTCGGCGTGGCTCAACTTGGACGAACGCTTCGAGATCGTTCGATTGTGGTGGGTGTTGCGTCGGAGCGGATCACGCGAAGCGGATCGCGATCAGAACGAGGTGATCTTGTCGAAGCAAGCCGTGAAGGCTTTGTTGCAATCGGGTTCGGGGCTCATGGAGATGCAGTTGGCGAGATCTTGCAGAGCGGTTCCGTTGAGCGGATTCGTTTTGAGCATGCAGCCCTGCGTGTCGAAGACCTCCATGTTGATGCAGAGGGTTTTGCTGATCTGTTCACACGCGGCAGCGGCAGCTTGGGAAGGACATGCGGCGGTGTACATCTGGGCCACGCAGTCGCCGACTTTCTTGTCGTCGCAAGCGAACATCGGATCTTTTTCGATGAGTTTGAGACACGTTGCGAGCACGTCGAACGCGCCTGCTTGGTAGATCTGCGCGCCGAGCGTGCACGTGCCGTTGGCGAGCGGATCTTGATCACCGTTCGGACCGCAGACTTTTCCGGTCATTTGTGTGTTGAGCGCGTCGCACGCGAGGCTGTCGAGTTTGCCGTCTTCAGGGCCGACACAGCTCGAGCCGCCGCCTGCGCCGGCAGTACCGCCCGCGCCGCCTGCGCCTGCACCGCCGCCTGCGCCGCCAACACCTACGTCGCCGGAGCTGCTTGAAGTCGTGGTCGAGCCGCCTGCGCCGCCCGTGTTGTTGTTGGGAGTGCCGTCGACGATGATGCAACCGCCGAGAAGCAAGAGGAATGTGGGGACACCGAAGGTGAGAGTCGTGCGCATGTTCATGATGAAAGTCCTCCTAAGACAAACCGTCGCGCCGTTTGAAGTACGGCAGCGGTGAGAGACGAAAAGATTTGCAGCGACGTGCAATCGGCGAGCCGATCGAGCGGATATTGAGCTTTTTGCAAGAGGGACGTGCGTTCAGCAAGGGGCGCAAATGTGTTCAGGCGGAGTGATCACGATCTTTGGGCTCGAATTTTTTTTGAAAAAAGTCTTGCATTCGTCGTTTGGGCTTGGTACACACCGCGCTCCGTTTTCCTGGGGTCGGGCGCCGCAAGCGTTCGTCCCTCCGAAGCCGTAACGGCGCTTCGGTCACAGTTCGCCTTTTCGGCCACCGTGGGTCTCCCCCCGGTGACGCGAAAGGGGGTACTCGTCGGCGGACACACCATGTTGGTGGTTCTTAAGACGACGGGCTGATGGTCCGAGGAGTACGACGGTAGGGCCCGTAAAAAGATGTTTGGTTTACATCTTTTCGGGTTGGCCAACGATTGGGCACCCCGAGAGATGACTCGGGCCCACTGTTGCGAGGGTTTCTCGAAATGCAAAGCAAGGCCAGTGCAATGTTTTCGCGGATTTCGCCGCGGAAGGCGCGCATGATTGCGGACCTGGTCCGTGGTCGTGGCGCCGCAGAGGCACTCCAACTCCTCCAGTTCACGGAGAAGTCGGCTGCGCCGGTGATTTTGAAGATCATCGAGAGCGCGGTGGCGAACGCCCGTCAGAGTGGCGCTGACGTCGACGCGCTTTTCATTAGCAAGGCGACTGTCGACAAGGGCCCGAACAAGTTCAATCGCCGCTGGCGCCCTCGGGCGATGGGGCGGGCGACGCGAGTTCAGAAGGGCATTTCTCACATCGTGATCGAGCTCAGCGAGCGCAAGTAAAGGGACACGGTTTCCATGGGACAAAAGACCCATCCGTATGGCTTCCGCGTTGGCGTCATCAAGACGTGGAGCAGCAAGTGGTACGAAGACGGCAAAGCGTACCAACGCTGGCTGCATGAAGACATCCGCATCAAGCGGGCGATCAAGCAGTACCTCTACAACGCGAACATCGCCGGTGTGGAGATTGAGCGAGCAGCCAATCGCGCCAAGGTCATTGTGTATACGGCACGTCCGGGCATGGTGATCGGCAAGGGCGGCAAGGGCATCGAAACGCTCAAGACAGGCAACGTCGGTACGGCGGCCAAGGGCGAGTCGGTGTTCAAGGGCGTGGCTTCGTTCACGGAGAACGAGGTGTTCATCGACGTTCAGGAGGTGCGCAAGGCGGAAACGAATGCGCAGCTCGTGGCCGAGAACATCGCCACCCAGCTCGAACGCCGCATTGCCTTCCGTCGGGCGATGAAGAAGGCCGTTTCGACGGCGATGAAGTTTGGCGCGAAGGGCATTCGCGTGCGTTGTGCGGGTCGTCTTGGCGGAAGCGAGATGAGCCGTGTCGAGACGTACCGCGAAGGTCGCGTTCCGCTGCACACCTTGCGAGCCGATATCGAATTCGGTTTGGCGGAAGCCAAGACGAAGGTCGGGATCATCGGCGTGAAGGTGTGGATGTTCAAGGGCGAAGTTCTCCAGCGCAAGTCGCGCCGGATTCAGTAGGACAAAAGCCATGCTCTCTCCCAAGAGAACCAAATTCCGCAAGATGCAGAAAGGCCGCGTCCGTGGAATCGCAACCACGGGAAGCGACGTGTCTTTCGGTGACTTCGGCTTGCAAGCGATGGCTCCGGCGCGCATCACGGCTCGACAAATCGAGGCGGCGCGTATGGCGATTCAGCGTCACTGCAAGCGCGCGGGCAAGCTCTGGATCCGAGTCTTCCCCGATCGTCCGGTCACGAAGAAGCCGCTCGAAGTTCGTATGGGTGGCGGAAAAGGTGCTCCGGAAGAATGGGCTGCGGCCGTCAGGCCGGGTCGCGTGATGTACGAGCTTTCGGGTGTACCGGAAGAGATGGCGCGCGAAGCGTTCCGTCTCGCGGCGCACAAGCTTCCGATCGAATGCAAGTTCATCGCTCGCGGGATCGTGTGAGGGATTCGAGATGAAATCCAAAGATTTGCGCGAACGAACGACCGAGCACCTGCAAGAGCTGGAAAAGACGCTCGCGCGTGATGTGTTCGATGCGAAGTTCAAAAACTTCACCAACCGTCTGAACGACACGTCGTCGGTGCGTAAGGCACGTCGAGACTTGGCGCGCGTGAAGACGATTCTCACGCAACGAGCAGACGCGGAAATTGCGGCGGCAGTTGCGGCTGAACTGCAGAAGGAAGGCTGAGTCATGACGACGAATGACGCCACCTCGGCTCAGGCCCCCGCAACGCAGGAAAGCCATGGCTTTCGGCGCAAGCTCGTGGGTCATGTCAAGAGCAACAAGTGCGACAAGACCGTTGTCGTCGAAGTCGTTCGCAATGCGCGCGATCCGAAGTACAAGAAGTACGTTCGCGGCCGTGAGCGCTACAAGGCGCACGACGAGAAGAACCAGTACAAGGTCGGCGATGTCGTGTTCATTGAGGAATCGAAGCCGATTTCCAAGGACAAGCGCTGGGTCGTCATTACAGAAGCCCAGGCGC
>CAYSYX010000326.1:0-10740 GCA_964435055.1 uncultured Polyangium sp.
CCTTCACACACGGCATTCCGCTGGGCAGCGTCGTCAGAAACAAATTGGCGGGCTTCAGATCGCGATGAATGATCCCTTTCGCGTGCGCTTCCGCGACCGCATCCATCGCTTGGGCCACATACAAAATCGCGTTCTCCAAAGGCAACGCGCCATGCTGCTTGATCGCTTCGCCCAGGTCCGATCCGCGCAAATATTCCATCACCATGTACGGCGCGCCGTTGTCGAGTTTGCCCACGTCGAGCAATCGCGCGACATGTTCACTCTTCAGCTTCAACACCGCCCGCGCTACACGACGAAATCGCTCGACGCCATCCTTGTCCGCGAGCGTCGACGCGAGCAGGAACTTCAGCGCTCGCACCTCACGCAATTCCACATGCGTCGCGGCCACGACGACCCCCATGCCTCCTTGACCAAGGATCCGATCCACCCGGTATTTCCCGGCGATCATGTCTCCTGGTTGGATAGGCGAGGTCTCGAGCTTCATGAAGAAATGCGCAGCGCAGCCGTTTGTCGATACAAACGATCCGGACAAGCGGAGAGAAACGTGGACAATCGAGCATACTCGACGCGTGGACGCGAGCCAATGTCATTCATGGACCGGATGACCTCAAGAGATCCGCCGACTTGGCTGCACGATGAATGGCTCAAGGTCCGACGTGTTCGACCATCACCTTCGGGGACAAACTCGTCTTTGCTTCCACGAGATCCGCAACGAACGGCGTGCGGTCCTGCCACACGTGGTAGCGCGCGTACGCCAGGATCCACGGGTTCACGAGAGAAAAACCCTCTTCGTCCGGCAATGCTTGACAAGCCGGATCGCCGAGAACGCTATTGCCCAGGCCATACAATTGATGACACCCGTTTTCGACGTTCACCCACGTGAGATCCACGTTTTTGACCGCCATCATGATTTGGCTTTGTTCGCTGAGATCCAGCGATCCCGACATCATGAGGATGGGGACTTTGGCCAAATCAAAATTGGCCATGCCGATTTCTCGATCGGGCGCACCCGCCAGCGGCATTGAAATGCTGGGCCGAGGGTCGGATAGATCGCCCGCGAGGGCTTTGAGTTTGTCCGGCGTACAATCGGCGATGTCGCCCGTTTGACAGCGCATTTCAAAGTTTGTCGTGTCCAGTGGCGAGCCGGCGATCGTCCACGCCGTATACGTACCAAAACTATGCCCCGACATCGCCACGTGCGTCATATCCGCTTTTCCGGACAACTCGTCGTCCGCCGGCAATGCCGCAATGAAATCGAGCGCCGCGCGAATGTCGTGCGGCCGCTGAATGTAAATGTCGAGCGGCAGCGTGGGCGGCGTATCGTTGATCAAATTGCCTTTATGCGCCGGAGCCACCGCGAGCCATCCGTGCGACGCGAAATGGCACATCAACCGCCCGCTGTTTCCAGCAAATCCCTTGTAACCATGCGAATGCACGAGCACCGGCATGCCGGATTTCCACGACGTCGGCGCAAGGGGAACGTCGTCATACGCCAATAGATCCTCGAAAACATTTTGGTATTTCGGATGCAATCCATCCGTCGATGTCGACGGATACCAAACTTCCACGGGAATCGTTCGCGACGGTAACGCCGGCGGCGTATACGTCATCTGTAGAATGCGATGCCCGCACGTGTACAGACCAGGCTTCGTCACATCCCACGTGAGCGGATCTCCCAGCGGTTCCGGGCCTTTGGCCGGAGGCGGCGTGGCGTCGGAACAACCCAGGCTTGTCAAGACGAACACCGGAGCGAGACGGCGAAAACAATAAGGAATGAAGGCGCGCAGTTCCATGGTGGCGGCGATTCTATCAGGTTCTTCGCCGTGCGTGAGACATTGTTACGCTGCGCCTCGTGCCCATTTCGTTTTCCTTGCGCGTGCTGTACAGTCGCTCGACCTCAGCTCCCTCGGGAAACGATTCGCAATGCTCGCCAAAACCAAACATCACGCTCCCGCCGCCGAACGCAACAAGGATCCCATTCTCGGCGTGCTGCGGGAGCTGTGCTCCGAGACCAAGTTTGTCTTGACCATAGCCGAAGGGTCGGGCCAACACGTGGTTCACTTTGCTCGACACCTTCCACACGTCACGTTTCAGCCGACGGATGCAAAATTGGGCGCCTTTGCGCGCATTGGTATGCGCGTATTGTTGTGTACTTAGAAGTATCCGCTTGTCCAGATGGGCATGGTACCGTAGGATTTCTAAAAGATGTTGGCAATGCATAAGAGGTTTTTGGGAGCGTGTGCTTTTCTCGTCTGGTCAACCTTCGGTTTCATGAGTGTTGGGGCGCCAATTCTAGATGTAATGAGCACTGAGGACGCTGGGGCTATGGAACCTGCGGTGCGACAGGTACGTTGCGTTGTGCCAGGGAGCGACGCGTGTGTTGCTGCATGTGGTGAAATCGGAGCATATTGTTCCCACCTTATCAAACACCCCTACAAGTCCAGCACCGGATACGGGGAATTATATTGGTGCAAAGGGGGAGTTCCGACATGGACGTGTAGCTTTAAGTTCTCTAATGGCGACAATTGCACTTGGATCAAGCCTATTGGCCCGGGTCCTTACTGCCTTTACCAAGGTGGGAATTGAGGGGGTTGTGATGAACGGTCGCGAAATAGCAGAAGCCATTTCGGAAGGGATCAATGTTTTGGCGAGCTTGCTTGAGGCTGAAAAGTCAGGTGCCCGCGTTCCCGAAGGCTCCCTTGAGGCACTCGACGCTATGGCGCGGGCGTATGCGGACGTGCGAGCAGGGGTTGTTGTTACGAACGACGTTCCGACCATCGACGATGTAGAAATGGTTTGGCGCGTACGTACCATTGTGTCAGAGTGGTCGACCACTGGGCAACGGTCCGCGGATCTCGTGCCTTGCGTTAAGGCAATACTCGACCGAATGGGAGTTCATGTTGATGGTGCGGATTGATTCGCGTTTCAATATAACAAGTCGGCGTCCGGTGCATCGGCAGAACACGCGCGACAGTCGACGAACGGGGAAGCGCCGAGACAAACACTCGACGCTTCCCCATCGCGTGATCGTCAACCAGCCGCCCCGCGAGCCCGAACCTCCGCCGCTTCCGCCGCGAGCATAGCTTCCGGCTCCTCGCCTTTGAACCGTCGCGTATCGCCACCCAAGGCGACCAATTGATGCAGTACGAGCGCACAATCCGGGAAAAACCGTGGATGCTGTACGTCCCCACGAACTCGCCCCGCCACAATCGGAACGAGCTCCTCGACAATGACGCGGTGCTGCTCATTCGGCGTCAGCGTATTCAAATCGACAGGATGCTCGCCGAGCACGCGCCGACTGCAACGGTGCAAGCCGCCGATGACGAAATCACCGCCTTTCACGAGACCCGCGATCATCGCCGCACACGCCAACTCACACACCTTGCGATCAGCCGCCTTCAAGTCGTTCGACGGCAGCTGAATCGGTTTGAGCACCAAGCGTCCGCGACCATCGATCGCGCGGCTCTTGGGCAAAAAGCCCATCGCGTCCATCTTCGGCCAGCTTTGCTCGACCTTCATATCGAGCACATCGTTTGCCGTGTACGCACGCGGTTTGTCCGCCGGCGTGGGCAACGCGCCGAGAACTTCATCCAGACGCGAAGGTTCGGCCGTACGCAACGGCGTCGTCGCCCATTGATTGTCCGCATAAGAGAAGGCATTGGCCACGACGAACGCGAACGAACGCCGCATGATCAGCAAGACTTTCTCCATTCCGCCAAGCACCTTCGCCAAACGCGGCAATATGCGCGGCATCTCGGGGATCGTGGCGCTCGCCGGATTTGCTCGCAACGCTTGCAACGCCGTTTGTCCCACGAGACCCACGTTCATCAACCGCAACCACGCACGCACCGGATACAGCGCCGTATGCGCTTCGAGCCACGCGAGAGCGCTCGGGTTTGGCGAGGTCGATGCCAACGCGGCGTCGGCAGGCGCGATCCAGCTCGTCTCGCCGGCTTTCGTCATCCGACGGAGCGCCGCCACCGGACTCGCCAACGTCGGAGCCTGGGTCGAATATCGCTGCGGTCGCAACGATTCCAAGGCTGCAATGTCGTCGAATCCTTGATGCGTTTGTCCCGTATATACCGCTCCCGGTGTCGACGCGGCCTGCGCGACGCTCGCGACCTTGGGCGCTTCGATCGTTCGAGCCGTGCCCAACTCTTGCGCCCGAAGCAACAAATCCAGCCGCGAAAAGACTCCATTGAGTTCGTCGAGGACACTCATCACGTCCGCTTGCGGAACCTTCGTCAACTCGAAGTTCAGCCGATCCGTAAATCGTGCCATCGGCACCGGCGCCTGCAGAACAATGCGTCCCGACAACGGACCAAGCACCCAGGTCAACGCTTCGGCGTTCAACTCGTCCTGCGCTTCGAGCGCCGGAGGATCGGGCGGCAGCAACGTGTCGGAGCAATCGTCGAGCGGGAAACCTGCGAGCTCCACACGGTGGAACAAGAGCGTCGCGAACCGACGAACTCCTTCCACGCCACCACGACCGTCCGGTCCGGACGAACCCAAGATTCCCCGTGCGATGTTGCGACAAGCCCACGCAAAGAGGTCTTCTGCGACAAACTCGGGCGTCACCGCGTCCGCCGCGACCGCGCGAGCGAAGAGCGACGTGATACAACCCATGTTTTGCAGACAAGCGACGCCCGCCGCTTGCTCGACGCTGCGCGCCCACACCGCGGTGACGGGTTCTTTCGGGCTGCTTTCATCGAAGACCGCCGTTCCCGCGACGTACGGATACGATCGATACTTCGGCAAAAGCGCGCTCGTCCGCAGCAACGCCTGAACCTGTTCGTCACGGCCGGGCTCATTCGTTGGATCACCAAGCAATACCGCCAAGGCCGCAGGAATCGCTTCCGCCATTTGCGGACCGAATGCGGACGTACCGGTGCACAACCAACCGATGGCTCGCTCGAGATCGCGCATCGAATCATTCGATGCCGGACCCAAATGCACGGGAATCGCCGCGTTGTACCAATGACCATTCGACGAATACGGCGACGCCATTTGGCCCAGCTCACCCCACATGAGCTCCCGCACGGCCGCGAGCGACAGCATCGGGCCCGCATCAATCGGCATACGATCGACGTTTTGTCCGCCGGCCATGATGTTGCCGCTCGTCAAGTCACTGCGATCGGCAACGAAAGGAATCGCTGCCAATCCTTCGGTGAGCGGGCGACTCGTGACAGGACAAACCGATTGCGTCCACGCCGCCGGAATCTCGAAAGGCACCTTGTCGCGAGGATCCGCTTTGCGCGCCAAGTGATCCCGACGATCGCGCGACTCGGCCAATAGTTTGTCCAAGTATCGATCCGCCGAACGGGCCGTACCATCCTGGACCGACTTGGCCGTACGAATACGCGTCGACAGATGCGCCATTGCGTTGCCCGGATCGGCTTGCGTCAAACCAAGCTGCGCTTTCAGTTCGTCGATGGCCGGTTGGAGCCAAACGAGCCAATGGTTCGGGTGCTTCTCGTAAAACCCAAATTCCTTCTCGATCGCGTCCTGCTCCATTTTTTCTTTGGCCGTGCGCAAGTCGCCTTTCAACAAGTGGCGCGCATTGTTGAGCATGTTGATGCGGCTCGATCGTTCGCGCGGCGTCAGGCCGGCTTGATCGATGACCTTCCGAATCGCCGCGGTATTTTCTTCGATTTGCTTACGCAAACCTTCCACGCGCGCGGTCGCCTCGGGCGCCGCCGTCAACATCGCGATCACGGCTTGGCGTGTACCCAGCAGTCGCTCGAGCGGCGCGATGAGGCGATTGAGCTCGTCGCGTGAATTTTCCCGCAAATAGGGATTGTCGGACAAACTTCGGGCAATCAGCGAAAATACGGCTTGGCCGTCGCGATCCAACGTCACGTCGCTGTATTGCGGTTTGACCTTGCACGAAAGAACCGCCCGTCGACCACCTTGTTGAGGTTCCACGCGACGAACGGTGATCGTCGACGGCATGTTGGTCGTGCCTTCGGGATGCCACGTGATCAAACGAGCCTCGCGGGCATTCGAGCCTTCGACAAACCAGCAGGGAACGCCGGGCGTAATCGTATGCGTGGCCGAAGTGCTGTCGGCGAGCGCAATGGAACGCGGGCTGAATTCACGAAGGAGCAATACGCCGTCCGAGGCGCGCTCGGTGGAAAACAGCAATCGATTGTCGAAACGATCGGGGTCGCCCGTGAAAAACGTGAGCGCCTCCGGAGAACCCGCAGAACCCACCAATACGTTCGCGGCGAGCACACAACGACAACGACCATTGAGGCTGCGCATCGATTTGTCGATGGCTTGGGTCATCGCGCTCTTCGGACCACCGTCGAATCCACCGTCGGACGAATTGAGGACGATGAGCTCGATATCGATGTTTTTCGCATTCAGCAATGCGCCGAGGCGATCGAGAAACGCGGCATGGGATCGCGGGTTTGTCGAACCGCGCGCTTGATGCTTGGCCAGATTCGTTTGCGCTTCTTTGATCGCACTGCCGGCGTCCGCGACGGTGTACGCGTTGCCTTTGCCTTTTTCAATGAGCGCGGCGGGATCCCCCAATCGCTCGCGCGCCGTTTTCGAAAAAAAGACATCGTAAAAACTGTCGGACTCGAAGCCATGCAGAATGACGACATCCGAGCGGTTTCCGAGCACGCCCGCAACCGCCTCGAACGCCTTCACGTTTTCATACGTTCGTCCGCCCATCGAGCCGGATTCGTCGGCATTGACGAGAAAGATACGAAGCGAATCTTCGATCCGCTCGAAAGCGAACTCGAGTTTGTCGGAGGAGCAGTGGCCAATACGAAGGTCAGGCATGGGAGTTTCCTGGTTGAAGGGACGATGCCGAGAACCGGTATCGTCAACATGGACTCAACACTTACTTCTGCATTTTCAGAGCAACCGACGTGCCACGAAGAAATCGCGCAGGATGCCTTGTACCAGCCCCGGCGCAGCCCGGGAAGGGGTTATCCCATCACGCGGCCGGGTTATCCCATCGGATAAACTCGAGATGCCTGGCTAGCCTTCACCGCAACCAGGCGCGCTCATGGCGTACGTTCGCACGACAATTCGTTACCTGGATGTTGTCGACCGGGCTTCGTCGGACACGCCGCTCGACAAACGACACGACGTTCTCCTCTACAAACCCCCTGGTGATCCTCCCTGACTTCATGCGATAAGCGTTCCCGGAGGTCCGCATGAATCAAGCGAGCGCTGAGCCGGCCGCAGAATCGGTGCAGCTGTCGAGTTACCAGAAGTACGTCGTTTTTTGTGCTTGGGTGGGCCTCGGCTTCGACTTGATGGATTCAATCCTGTTTAATTTCATCTCGCCGATTGCGGTCCCGAATCTGTTGGGTTTGGCGCCTTCTTCGCCCGAGGCCAAAGCGGCGACCGGGTTTTGGACGGGCATTCTCACCAGCGTGATGCTTTTGGGTTGGGCCATCGGCGGCGTTGCATTCGGCCGATTGAGTGACGTGATTGGTCGAACGCGGACGGTCATTGCGACCATGCTGCTGTTTTCGCTGGGAACCGGCGCGTGCGCGCTTGCGCCGAACGTCTATGTGCTGGCATTGTTGCGGTTTGTCACGGCATTGGGCATCGGCGGTGAATGGGCGGCCGGCGCGACGCTCGTGGCGGAAACCGTCCCGGAACAGCGGCGCGTGCAAATGGGGACGGTGCTGTTTACGTCGCCGCCTTTTTTCGTCTTCGTGGCGATATTCGTCAATTGGCTGCTCACCAAGCAAATTGACAGCGTGGCGTCGAATCCGAACCTCTCGTGGCGTCTGTTGCTTGCGTTCGGCGCGCTTCCGGCCATTGCCGCCATTTTCATTCGTCGCGGACTGAAAGAATCCGACAAGTGGCAATCCACGGAAAGACCCAAAAGCTCCTTGGGCGAACTTTTTTCCCCCGCATTACGTCGACGAACCCTGGGCGGCGTGCTCATTGCCACGGTCGCGCTCGTGACGTTTTGGGTCGTCAGCGCGTTCTTGCCCGTCATTGCGTCGTTTCTCGCCGATGAAATCACTCCGAAGCCGCAAAATATCGGAGCGGTGAAAGCCTCGTTCGTGACGCAGGCGATGAGCTGGTTCAATTTTGGCGGCCTGATCGGAGCGATCCTCGCCGGACCCTTGGCCTTGCGCCTCGGACGCCGTCCCATGTACGTGCTGTATTTCATTTGGAGTGCCGTGACGGTGGCGCTGGCGTTTGGTTTGCCTCTCGAAACGCAAACGCGCCTCATGGCCTTCGGGCTCGTCGGCATTTCGGTGTACGGGATCTTCGGGTCGTTTCAGTTTTACCTGCCCGAGTTGTTCCCGACGCACCTTCGCGGTTCCGGCGCGGGTTTTTGCCTGAATATGGGTCGATTTCTCACGGTGGGCGGGCCGTTTGTCGTGGGAATGCTGGCGCGAAGCGGAGCCAATCCCATTGACGTATTGCAATGGCTCGCCGTCGTCCCGGTGCTCGGGCTCGTGCTCCTGGCGCTTGGTGTCGGCGCCGAGACCAAAGGCGAAAAGTTGTCGTAGCCGACGTTTGGATGGTATCGAAGCCCGGGCTTTTGGGACAAACTCAATCCAGAATCGGCGTGGCGTTGCCTTTGTCCGGCGACGATTTTTCAATCCACGCGCGTAATGCGCCTCCGTCGAACGGCAAATCGTCATACCAGAGGCGGACTGTACCATCCAAACCCGCCGAGATGAACTTGTCGCCCCGGCGAGAAAAGAAGACGTGAAAAACCTGGGCCTCGTGGCCTTCGAGCAATCGGCTCTGACCCGAATTCACGTCCCAAACTCGGACGTCGCCGTTTGTCCCAGTGGAAACCAGCCGCGAACCTTCGGGCGCGAGCGCGATATGCTCGACCGTCGTTCGATGGCCGACCAGCACGGGAAGCGCTTCACCGGTTTCGAACGTCCACCGTCGAACCGCCGATTCATGACCGAGCGAATAAAGGATTTTCCCGTCGGGCGACGCGATGATCTGATGAACCCCAAGGCCGCTGGCATCGAGGACTCGGGCGTGGCCGTCGGCCAAATCCCAAATGCGCAAGGTGTGATCTTTTCCGCCGGAGACCAAGTGTTTGCCGTCGGGCATGAAGAGAAATGCCCAAACGTCATTGACGTGTCCGGTCAACGTCCGCTCTTCACCCCCGGCGGTTTGGAACAAATGAATCGCGCCTTGTCGATCGCCGATGGCGACGGACGAGCCGTTCGGCGAGAATCGAATCTGCGTAATGGGCGTATTCCAATGAAATAAAACGCGGCTTTGGCGCGTCTTCAGGTTCCACAATCGCACGGTTTTATCGGCTGAAACCGATAACAGTTGCCCGCTGTCGTCCGAAAAGTGCATTTCCAGGACCGCGTCGGTATGGCCGTCGAGTGGTTCGTCGGGGCGCTCCGCGCCGATGTGATGCAGCCGTATGGCGCCCGCTTTGTTGTCGTAAGCAACAAGGTCGGCGTTCGGAGACAAACTATGCTTCGTGCCTTCGAGAACCTTCGTCGTCGTCGGCTTGTCGTTATCGTTCAGCGCCTGGACGTGCAACGTCCCATTGACTTCGAGCGAAACGATCGCGTTTTCATCCTGAGAAAACCGGGTCGTACCCACCGCGGATGCGCCTTTGGTGACGATTCGATCGCGTGTCGTGGCGAGAGGAAAAATGCGCGCCGTCCCGTCCCAGCTGCCAATGGCGATCGTGTCTTCCGTCGGTGAAAAGTCCGCCCATGAGGGCGTATCGCGAAAACCATAACAACGATGTTGGCTTCCCGTGACGAGGTCGGTGACCAGAGCGGTTCGATCGAAGCTGGTCGTGGCGATACGATTGCCATCACGAGAAAACAGGGCCATGAACACGGGACTTTGATGCTCGAAGATGGGCTTCACCCGGCCTGTTGCGAGGTCGCGGACGTAGCCCGCCGAGCCATTGGTGTAATAGAACCACCTGCCATCGGTGGTGAGCTGATTGGGACCATAATTCGGCGACTCTTTGGCCGGAACGACTTCCAGCTGTTTGCCCGTCTTCGCGTCCCATAAGCCGACAAATTCACCAAGCCCGCTGCACGAGAGATACTTGCCGTTCTCGGTGGCGTAAACGACGGCGCACTTTCCAAACTTGCTCTCGTAATCGCGATATCGACGGGTTTGGAGATCCATAACGCGTATGTTGCCGCCGGCGGAATAAACGATGGTTCGTGCATGGTCGATCAACATGAATGCCCCGGGACAAGCTATTTCCCCAGGCAATGCTTCGATGTTGTCCGTGTTCATGTCGTGCAATTCGATTTCGTGCCGCGTACAATTCATTGCGGCAATGCGGTGATCGTCCAAAAATCCCGCCCACATCGCTTCTCGACCTCGCAAGCGGAAGACATGCTCGGCGTCTCCCGTCTTCGCATTCCATAAACGAATCGTCCCGTCCTTGCTCGCCGATAACAATCGCCGGCCGTCGCTGGAGTACATGACGCGCCAAACCTCGTCGGTATGGCCCTCGAGCATTCGAATGAGCTTCCCTTCGGACGTCCAAAGCCCGATTCGATGGTCGTCGCTCCCCGTCGCGAGCATCGTGCCGTCCGGGGAATGCGTGATCATATTGAGAGGGCCGGTATGTCCGCGCATGGTCTTGGCAATGCCGTACGCTTGCGCGTCGGCCGCAATCAAGCGAACTTCTCCCCAGCGGTGAAATGAATTCGATAACGACGACAACCAGGCGAGCGCCGCATTGGGATCTTTCCGGGCCGCATTCCGAGCTTCCATCAAGAGAAGCTCGTCCGATTGTTG
>CAYSYX010000327.1:0-10354 GCA_964435055.1 uncultured Polyangium sp.
GCCTTTGCTCAGCTCGAGCATTACCTGAACGACCAAGGCATTGTGAACATGTTGACCTTGGGGCGCGAAATCAAAGCGGGCGTGATGGTGTTCGTCGGAACGAAACGAATCGATTGGTTCCCTTGGCCCAGGCCGGAAAAAGCTGCAAAGAAGGCGACGAAGAAGAGCGCCAAGAAAACCTCAAACTGAGTCGTATGAGATGGTCGGCTCGCTGAAAAACGCGCCATCAGCATGGCGAGCGCCGACGTGATCCTCGTCGCGGTGACGAAGCGCAGTCCCCGTGGCGGTGCAGGCGGCAGGGGTGGCAGTGGCGGTTCGGTCGGCGGCGAACCGACCGGCCACGCTGATTCATTCGGTCAGTCGCGCTTCTTCCACCAATCGACGCAAGGCATTCCGTAAAATCTCCAATTGCTGCCCCGCTTCACCGAATTTGCCCTCGTTCGTGAGCCGTATGTACGTTTCGAAGGCTTCGCTCGCTTCATGCACGGCATCGGCCGCCGGGAAATCAACCGTCGATTCCAATGGGGCACTTGGTTTGCCGCCGAGCAGTTTTTCCAGCGATTCACCAAACGTGGGCGCATAACTCATGTCTTCACCATGCATGAGCACGACGACGCGTAATTCCGGATATGCCGCCGTTTGCGCCTGAATGTAAATCGGCTCGACGTACAAGATCGTTTTGCTGATCGGAATGGCCAGGACATTGCCGCGAATGACCCGCTTGCCGCGTTGATCCCACAAGGTCAGTTGCGACGACAAGCTCGGTGATTGATCGATTTTCGTGTCGACTTGTTGCGGACCGAGGATCCATTTGTCTTTGGGGAATCGATACGCGATGAGTTTGCCGTAATTGTCTCCGTCGCACAATCCCGCGATCCAACCAATCATCACTTGCCGATTCTTCGGCGTGAAGGGCTGCATCAAGATGAATTCGAGTCGCCGCGCTTCCGGAGCTTGCCACATCACGTAATACGGGACCACGGGGCGGATTTCGTCGAAATACTTTTCAGTGGCCCGAATCCACAAATCTTCCTGGTTGTAGAAGACGACCGGATCGGTCATGTGGTATTTCGCGAATACGCTGCCTTGGGTCGCAAGCATGGCCTCGGGATAACGAACATGGGCGCGCAACGTTGCCGGCATCTCCTCCATGGGCCGGAATAGATCCGGATAAACGCGCGACCAAACGCGAAGGATGGGATCCTCCGCATCGAAAACATAAAACGCCATTTTGCCATCGTAGGCATCGACGACGGCTTTGACCGAATTGCGTACGTAGTTCGAACCTCGCAAAAGAGCATCCATTTGCCGGTTCGTCGCCTCTTCGGCGGACCGAAAGAGCCGCGAGGCTTCGTCGACCGTGGTCACGGATTGCTCCCAATACGGTTCGCTGTAGGGAAAATTGCTCGAAGTCGTGTAAGCATCGATGATCCAATGGAGACGACCGTCGACGACGACCATGTACGGATCGGGATCGAGCTTCAAAAACGGGGCGACCGTCGCAACGCGTTCGGTAATGTTGCGGCGGAACATGATGCGGCTCTCCGGACGCGGATATTCGGAAAACAAGAGGCGTGTGCCGCCGACTTTCCAGCCGAAAACGAGTTTCCTCCAGAAACCTTCGAGCGGCACGCCTCCGGCGCCGGCGTAATGTGTGTACACATTCGTGCCGCCTTGAGGATAATCGAATTCGGGGGCGCGACTGTTCGCCACCACGAAATCATTCGTCAGTTCCCCGTAATAGATCTCGGGTCGCTGAATCTGCAATAACCCGTATGCGGCGACCGGCGGCAAATCTCGAACGATGAAATCCGGTTGACCGTTCGACGTAAAGGTACTCACCGGCGCCATGACCAGCCCATAGCCGTGCGTGTATTTGAAATGCTGGTTCACGAACGTCTGACTTTCGGTCGGCAAATTGCCAATCTCCATCTCTCGGGGGGCGATCATGATTTGTCGATAATTGCCGTCGAGCCGATAACGATCGAAATCGGTGGCGGTGACTTCGTAATATAGGCGCAATTCTTGGAATTGTTGCGCGACATCATTGAATGCATGCGGATCCCACAAGCGAACTTCGGAGAGCACCGCGTCGTTCTCTTGTACGGTCTCGCGCGAGAGCTGCTCGTCGACGGGAAATGCCTGAATGTCCACCTGGCCGAGATTGAATCCGTGGCGGGTAAAAGCGATGTTATGCTCGATATACGTGCGTTCACGCGCGATTTCATTGGGTTCGACGACCAACCATTGCAACAAAGGCGGGAGCACGCCGAGCCCGACGAACCAGAGAACCGCAATGCTCATGGTCAACGTGGCAATCACCACGAACGGCGCCGCCGCGGCCACGACACGCTTCGAACGCGCCACAAAACCGACGAGACCTCGCGTCGCCGCAGGCACGACCATCGTCAATCCGGTGAGCGTCAACAACGCGGCAAGAACGTAATGAGCTGGCAGCCGTACGTGGACGTCGGTCCAACCCGCTCCATATACGATTCCCTTTGCCGAAGTCACCAGATGGTACGGTGCCAGCAGCCGATCATACGCAAAAACGAAGGCCAATGCGGCGAAGGGAATGAACCACGCCCGTGCGGGCAAAACCGTCGTCGGCGTCGCCGGAGCCAATACATCATCATCTCCGGGCATACCATTACGCGTCGTCGATGAGGCGACGACAAAAATAGCCACCACCGTCGGGAGCAAAAAGAGCCAAAAAAGCGCGTCGTACATGGGCAAACGAAAAAGGTAAAACCCTGTGTCGTTGCCGAAGATCGGGTCGACGAGAGATGTGCGGATGCCATAAGCCCAGCGAAGCGCAATCTCGTACCCGAGCGCTCCCCAAAATGCGCCTCCCACGGCCGCAGCGGCCACACCGAGCAGGCGAGTATTTTTCGCCTGAGGGGATAATGGCCATGTCAAAAGCCAAACGAGTCCTGCGGCGACGATGCTCCCGACGAGAATGGTCACGGTTTCGGCGATGATTCGCGTCCAGAAGCGCCGAACGTACCCAACCTCGGCGAACCAAAGCAGTTCACCCCAGAAACTCATGAATCCAAAAAAACCCAGGGTTGCGAGGGTAAGAATACCACCACCGATCAACAGACCTCGACGCTGGTGCAGGCGCCCAAACGCGGCAAGCCCGATACCGACGGACAACGATACAATCAGCAGGGCGATGTACATGCGATGACCCCCCGGGTACTCGTTTCGAGCAGTCGTTTACAGTCGTTCGCTCGTGGGTGCATCAACCGTGCCCCCACGGAAGCTCGTGGGGGCAGCTCGAGAGGAGGCGATCATCGACGAGCACAAGCGCCAAAATGACGAGGATTTCCGTGAGAATCATGAATAAAAACCCTGGCGCTTCGACCATGCCTCCCGAGCCTCAAGAGCCCTTCGAGCGGTCGGGCGTATCCTTGTGCGCTTCAGCGAATGGCGCATATTCGTCGAATTTCGTCGTCGGACGTACTCCGTTCCGATAGGCGGCGCGAGCGAGAATATGCGCTCCCACGGGCGCGGTCATTCCGACGAACAGCATTGCGAGCAGCGCCTTTGCGACGCCGGCCCCATAACGCAGATGAATGGCGAGCGCTACGAGAAAAAAGGCAAGTCCCAAGGTCGCCGCCTTGGTCGGCGCATGAATACGTGTAAAAAAGTCCGCGAGACGGAGCACTCCCAATGATGCCACAAACATGAAAAACGCTCCAAGCACGAGCGCGGCCATTTCGATCGAATCAATCACCATGAAGTCGCTCCAGATATTTGGCCAGGGACATCGTTCCGAGAAACCCGAGCAACAACACGACAAGAGCGACATCGATGAATACGTCGGTTTCGAGCAACATCGATTCGAGCAGAATCGCTCCGACGATATTCAATGTCAGGCAATCGAAGGCGAGTACGCGATCGAAAGGCGAAGGTCCGCGAGCTATACGGATCAGGCAAAATATCGCGCCCAGGGCCACAGCGGCGAGCGCAAGATACAACATCACTCGTTTCGGCGTCCCTGGCGTCACAGATCCTCCTTCGGCGACAACGACCGGACGGCTGCCCGGCGAATCAATCCTTCAAGTACGCCGATCCGCCTTCGGACTTCGTCAGGGTTCCGGGCATAAAGCGCGTGGACATAAATGACGCAGCCGTCGTTTTGTACGTCGACGGTGAGCGTCCCTGGCGTGAGGGAGGTGAGGTTCGTAAAGACAATTGCCGATATCGTCGACATGTCGGTGATTGCAATGCGCAGTAGCGCCGGTTCGAAGCGCGGGGTTGGGCGCAGGATATCGCGGGCGAGGATGATGTTGGATTTGATGAGATCCACGACGAAAAATATCGTCAATCGAAGAATTGCGCCAACCCAGCGGGCATACGTGCGTTTCCTTTGCGCGAGCTCGAGCATCGTGATCGCGACAAACCCCAGCAGTAAACCTTCCAATAGGCTCGTGGACGAAAAATCGGCTTCAATCAACATCCAGACGATCGCCAAGAGCACGTTCAGCGCCAAGTTGCTCATCATGAACCTTTCGTTGCGGCAACGGCTTGGCCCGCGCCGAGCACCGCGTCGACATACGGGGTGATTGCGAGCAGCTGTCGGGCCACTCGTTCGAGGTGGGTGAAGATCGGCGCTGCCAGAAATCCGACGACAATGGTCAATGCTCCCAAACCAAGCGTCGCTCCGAGCATGTTGGGATGGCAGTTTTGGGTTTCCGCCTGGTCCTTGCGTGCTCGACCCCAAAATACCGCATTCCAAATTTTGAGCATCGAGGCGAGGGTGAACAGCCCCACGAGCAGGGAAACGGCTGTCACGCCGAATGCACGCGCTTCGAAGCCTCCGACGACCAGGAACCATTTTCCCCAGAAACCACTGAATGGCGGTAATCCGGCGAGCGACATGGCGGGGACGAAGAAGCTCGTCGCCAACCAGGGATGTTTTCGCGCAAGCCCGCGCACGTCGCCCAGTTTCCCCGAGCCTCCGATTTGTTCGGCGATTCCACCGGAAAGGATGAGCGCTGTTTTCACGAGCATATTGTGAATGAGGTGAAAAATGCCGGCGGCCATCGATATCGGCGTAAAGATGAACAGCCCGAAAATCATGTAGCCGACTTGGCTGACGATATGAAACGAGAGAATGCTGCGGATGGTGTTTTTGCCGAGCGCTCCGAGGACACCGAGCAACATCGTCAGGGCGGCAAGGAGGATGAGCGCGGGCTGAACCAGACCGAGCACAGGACCGGCGACGAGGGGAATGACGCGAAATAGCGTATAGACCCCGACTTTGGTCAACAATCCGGCGAATAATGCGTTTACGACGCCGGGCGCTGCGGGATAGGCATCCGGCAACCAATTGAATACGGGAAATACGGCGGCCTTCACCAAGAGCACGACGACGACGAGCGTGATCGCGCCCCAGAAGATTCGGGGCAGACCGCCTTTCGCCACCAGCACCGCTACTTCGGCCATGTTGACGGTGCCGGCCGTGCCATAGATCGCTCCGACGCTCGCTAAAAATAGGGCGCTCAAAACGAGATTCACCGTTACGTAGGGCGTGACTCGGTCGAGTTGTTCTCCGCGACCGCCCAATGAAATGAGCACAAACGACGAAAGAAGCATGATTTCATAAAAAACGAATAAGTTGAAGAAGTCGCCCGTAATGAGCGAGCCATTTACACCGGTCATGAGAAATTGGTGCAGGGGATAGAAATATCGCAGCGTCGGCGATCCGGCGAGCGAGCCCGGCGCGTAAATCAAGGCTGCCAGGGAGACGATTGCCGCCACGAGCAACATGATCGCCGCCAATGCATCCGTCACCCAGACGATGCCCGTGCGTGGTCCCCAAGCTCCAAGCGGCAAAACGAAAATGGCTCCGTGGGCCGTTGCGACGACGAGAGCCGTTGCACACGCCAACGAAAACATGCCGCTCACCAGGGCAATGGGTTGCCGCCATTTTTCTCGGCCGCGGACCAAGACAAGAAGAACCGCCGTGCTCGAGGGGAGCAAGATAGGAAGCAGGATCAATAGGTACGTTGCGGTCATTCGGCCTGCTTCCCGTCGCTCACGTGATCGCATCCTGTTTCGCGATGAAATCGTACGGCGATGGCGAGCAGAAAAGCCGCCATGCCCAATCCGATGACAATGGCCGTGAGAATGAATGCTTGCGCCAGCGGATCGGAAAATGGTCCGGTTGCTCCGTCACGAAGCAGGGGAGGTGCGGCGTCCGCGGGAAGCCCTGCGCACGTCAAACAAAGCAGGTTGATCCCATTGGACATCAATAGAAATCCAATGGCCATTCGCTGCAAATTGCGTGACAGGAGGAGATACAAGCCGCACGCGGAAACGAGCCCCGCCAAGAGCGCTGCAAGGGCAATCATTCGTCCTCCCGAGAAAAAGCGTCGAGGGCTGTGACGGTGGCGCCCACGACGACGAGGTAAACGCCGATATCGAAAAGCAGCACGGTCGACAACGAATACGTCGTGGTTGGTGAAACTCCGACTTCGACGTGATACGCGCGTAGGAAAGGGTCTCCCGCGAACGTGGCGACGAGTCCCGCCGCCATGGCAACGCCCAATCCCGCCCACGTCGCGGATTGTATACGCGGCGTATGTCTCGGCGACCGCGGCAAACCATTGGCAAGCGATGCCAGAACGACCGCAGCGGACGTGACGAGCCCCGCGACGAAGCCGCCTCCGGGATTGTTGTGTCCACCGAGCAGTAAATGAAGCGCAAAGACCATGGTGATGGGCAGAACGCCGCGGGCAACTTGGCGCAACATCACTGAATTCATGATTGCTTACCTTGTCCGTCGTTGGACAAACCGCGAATCACCGGCATCAACGTCATGATGCCAATTGCGGCAATGGCGAGTACCGAGATCTCCCCCAGCGTATCAGCAGCACGGAAATCGACGAGGATCGCATTGACGACATTCCGTGCGTGCGCTTCGGGTAATGAGCGCGCGAGCTGTTCGTTGCCCGCCGAATGCCCCATTTGATGAATGCCGGAAAACCAGGCAAGTGCCGAGAGTCCACTTCCGGCGATGACGGCGACGAAACCATGAGCGGCACGCGCAGCAGGTGGTCGCTCGTCCCGCTCGAGGTGCGGCAGTCGCTGTAGGGCGAGCAAGAGCAAAACGAGGGAAATCGTTTCGACGAGGATCTGCGTGAGGGCGAGGTCCGGCGCGCGATATGCCACATAAAATAGCGCAATGCCATACCCGGCGACCGCCAGCATGATGAGCTTTGCGGCACGATTTCGCACCGTGAGGGTCAATATCGCTCCTGCGGCAGTGATGATTGCGGGCAACCATGCCGCTACGGGCGTAGCACTTTGGTCGTCCGTGAACCCATGGGATACGCCATGGTTTGCCGCGACAGCGCCACTCGTGACGGCGGCGAACAAAAGCATGATGCTCAAATACCTGGGATGTCCGCCTGCTTGAATTACGCGACCGAACCAGGTTGCCGTAACGAGGGTGGCGTCCGCTGCGTGCGAGAAAGCAAGCTGTGTTCTTGGCGGCGTCGGCGAGGGCAAGAGCCGGCGCCAGACCAGATATCCGGCAATGCCGAGCGTCAACGTGAAAATACTCATGGCGAAGAGCGCGTCGCCATGGTGCCATACGGCTATCCACTTCGGCCATGTCGTTCCCGGCTCGAGTACGTGGCCAATGAACCAATCGGGAGCAATCCCTCCAATGATTTGCGGCAACAACAGGATGGCCGGGACGATGAGCAGCCATGCAGAAAGCTCATGTCTTGGATAGCCGCGATTTTCAGGTGGCAGCCTTGGGCCCCAAAATGAGCTGACGAAGAGTTTGAGCGCATAAACCAGCGCCATTGCACCGCCGGCCATGGCGGCAATTGCTGAAATGACAAGAATTGGCATAGGCTCGAGGAGGATGGCCTCGAACAGCGCCTCCTTGCTCATGAAACCGAGCAGCAACGGGACTCCTCCCATGGCGAGGGCACCAATTCCTACCAAAATACCTCCGGCAGGTTCGCGCTGAAACCAGCGTTCATACCTGAGAATGGATAGATCGCGCGTACCGGTCACTTTCTCCATCCAGCCGACGAGGAGGAAAAGTGCGGATTTGTAAAGAGCGTGATTCGCGATGTTGAGAAGTTCTCCCCGTACGTATTGTCCCGGCGGATACAGGCCATAAAGCGCGGTCAACAGGCCCAGGTTGGCGACCGTGCTGTAGGCGAGGAGTTTCTTCAGGTCCCACGCCCGCATGGCATCCCATCCCCCCGCGAGGAATGTCGTAAATCCAATGGTGAGCAGGATCGGCTGCCAAATGGTCGACGCACCGAAAATGGGAAATAGACGACCGAGCAAGAAGACGCCGGCCTTCACCATGGTGGCGGAATGGAGGTACGCGCTGATCGGCGGGGGAGCCGCCATTGCATCGGGGAGCCAAAAATGAAATGGGAATTGTGCTGATTTCGTAAATGCACCGATGAGTAACAACAACAGGGGAAAGATGTGCTCCGGCGCGGCCACGATTGGGTTCGCATTCGCTTGTAACTCGGACAAATTGTACGTGCCAAACATCCGGCCGAGTAAAACCACGCCCGCCAGAAGGCATAATCCGCCGAATCCGGTCACCAACAAAGCCGTGATGGCACCACGGCGCGCCGATGCCTCTTCAAAGTCCATTCCGATCAACAGCGCCGAGCTGTTCGTCGTGAGCTCCCAAAAGATGAAAAGCAATACCAGAGAATCCGACAGGACAATCCCGAGCATGGCGCCCATGAATGCCAGCACCGCCGACCAATACCGCGGCGATGCCTTCGGTCCGAGATAGACTCGGCTATATTGCACGACGCCAAGGCCCACTCCGGCAACAAGTACCGCGAAAAACGCACCAAGGTAATCGAAGCGCAGGTTTGCTGTCATCTGCAGCGCCGGAAACCATTCAATCGGGACGATGGTCGTTGTTCCGCCGGCAGCCGACGACCAGCGGGGAAGAACGAGCGCGAGCACGGCAGCCGGCGGGACGAGGGCAACCCGTCCGGCCCAGCGCGCGGGAAGAAACAGCGTGGCAATTGCCCCTGCGAACGGAATTGCAATGATGCCTGTGAGTATTTGCAGCACGCCGTTTTCTTTCACCGACGATGCTATCCGACCCTGGCGGGCGCCGAATCAATTCGGCACCGGTCGGTAGATCTCGTTGGGGTTCGTTAGAAAGAATCGTGCCCGGCCCGTACTGTTGGGCATGTTCGGCGGTTATGCGCATGCGCAAGAGCAGCCGAACAATCGAATCTGCGGGGCGGCTTCGAGGCTCATGACGCGCGCAAGTGAGCGCTTATGAGGAAACCCCACTGCGATGTGTTGGTGGCTCGGCCCGTTCGTTTTCGTTCGAAATGCCTCAGATATGCGGACGTGTACCACAATGCCGCGAAAAAGACACGCGGAGGCTTGGCACCACTCCGCCAGTTCGTCGAAGCGCAATATACGAAGTGGCGGCGTCGTGCTGATGCCCTACGTCAAGCTTTGGGAAAAACGGTGTCCGTGTCGAAGGCGCGTAAGGTCACGCTGCGGAAAAGCGCGGCCAGCGGCAAAAACTCTCGCGCGCGTTCGCGAGAAACCGGATGACGACAGAAAACAAGCTGCGTGAGAAATAGGTCGTCTCGGTAGGCCCGGGCCACGCCGAATACCGTCTGCACGCCATACTCCTCGACAAACGGCTGCATGACGATGATCTTGCGGCCCTGCGAATCGACGGTGCGCGCAGCATGCTCGACAAAAAACAGAGCTGCACGTCCGGCGCCCCAAGCCTTCTCCGTGACCCCAAGCGTATCGGGCAGCGGCACGTTGATCTTGATCCCGAGCACCCGAAGCAGCTGCGCGGTCATCGGTGCGGCTTCGACGAGTGTTTGCGAAATCAGCGGAAACGCTCGAAAAAGCTGCGATGCCTGGCGATCTCCCCACGCTTCGTTCACGCCTTTGGTGCCCAACAGCGTCATGACCGCAGTCGTTGGTTGAAGGAATTGGGCCATTTGCATCTGCTCGGCCAAACCATGAACATGCTTCTGCTCATAAGCCGGAAGCTTTGCGTAAGGCATGGAAATGAACATGCGCACGAGGACCACGGACTGTTCGAACGTTGCATAAAACGCCTCGCAACTCTTCTGCGCAATCTCGGCAAGCGATGCGGACGAGGTCAATTCGCGTTCGATTTGCTTGAACAACCGCAGCGTCGGGCCCTGTTGTGTGATGAGCATGCGCCCCCTCTTCGTGGATGAAATGCCTGAATTCGCAAGCACCTTACGAAAAGATGGAGTCGTTGGCCAGAAAAAACTTCTCACGCTGCAAAAGCACGCCGTCGCGCGTCATTGCCGCAGCTCGCCGTCCGTCAAAGCAACAG
>CAYSYX010000327.1:10364-10739 GCA_964435055.1 uncultured Polyangium sp.
CCATTCTTCACGCAACAGACCGAAAACAATCTCGCCGAGGAACCGGCCGCCGCGAAAAACATTGTCCCGTAAAACGCCTTCTCGACGAAACCCGACCTTCTCCAGCATCCGCATCGATCGCGGATTGTTACCATACGCTTCGGCTCCGATACGGTTCATCCCAAGCGTTTCGAAGGCATATTGCACCGCAAAAGCAAAAGCGGCCGTCCCATAACCGCGTCCCCAGTGCATTGAATTCCCTATCAAAATTCCAATGCGACAACGCTGATTGACGCGATCAATCGCCGCGATCTGTACATAACCAATCAGTTCGTCGCCCAAATAAATCCCCCGAACCCAAGTGTCGTTTGTTCCGACGATCCATTTGTCGAGCGC
>CAYSYX010000328.1:0-10727 GCA_964435055.1 uncultured Polyangium sp.
CGGACGCGACCCCAGTCGGCATTTTGCCTCGATGCGCAGCCACGGACGCGACCCCGGTCGGCTTTTCCTTGCTTGCCCACGTTTTTGTCTTGCCAAGCTCGGTCGCATCGTTAGCATGCCCGCATGCGACGCTTTCGTTACCTGACTCTCGCCGATCTCAAACTGGGTTTTGACGATCTATTCATGAAACGAGTGGTTGCGCTGGACACGTCGAGTGTCGGCAAACCCTTCAAACCTCTGCTCGCGGTAAAACATGCGGCGGTCAACGCATTGCCCGAAGCATTGACGGGCGGCAAGCCGTTTGCGGAGACGATGAGCGAAACGGACGATATCCACGATGGTTTTGGTAATGCCTTATGGCATTTGACCGAAGCTTATGTGCAGTTGCCCGAGCAAAATGCCACGGTTGCCGCAGCCATCGGCCGTATCCGCGCGGGATTGATTCCGCAGCGTGGCGATTTGCGTGAAAGTTACGCCGATGAAGCGGAAGCCGCGACGCGACGTTATGAAAACTTGTCGGAGTTCGAAGCCGATCTGAAATCGATTCCGGTCGCGATGGGAGGATCCACACTGTACGACTGGACGCTGGGATATTTGAATGCCGGCCGCAAGCTCGGGACATTGCTCAGCGCCCGCGCGGATCTTTCCGGATCGGGTCGTACGGGCGCGAGCAAGTTGCGGGTTGAAACGATTGGTTTGCTCAATCGCGTTCGTCAGGCCATTGCGGATGAAATGCAAGTCAATGCATTGCCGGCAGATATCGACACCCAAATTTGGGGATACTTCGACGAACTCGAAGCGCATCGCGCCGCAGCGGTACGCGGGCGCGATGAACATGGGGCCGGCGGGACCTGAGCTACGGATCGCGCGGGGTTTCACCCAGACCCACGAGGGGCTCGGCGCCCCTCGACCCGCGCAAGGCCCCAGGCCCTTGACCCTTGCATTGGTTTGTCCGCTTCGCGGTCAAAACCCAAATGCCGCTCCTATCGCGATTGCATTTTCCGGATCACCGCTTCATTACGAAGCAATGCGAGCGTAACGTTGCCTGCGTCGAATCGAGAAACCTCAAACAAATCCGATTTCGCTGCAACAGCCCCATTGCCGGGCATCGCCGATACGTCGCCGGTAACGAGCGCCGGCGTGCTGCCCGAACAATTGGCCAAAATGCGAATCGAAAAGACGATTGCGGCATTATCGACGGATTCCTGCACCGTGATCCCAGCGTCCAAAAGCGCGACTTTCGCGTGCTCCAATTGCGAGCCGGCATCAGCCTTCACGCGCGCGTCGATATCGGCCTTGTTGCACATCGTCACCGGATCGGTGATGAAGGCAATTGAGGTTTCCTTCCAAAAATCCGGAAGTGGTTTGGCCAATTCGGCGTCGAGCTTCTTCAGCGCGTCGGCGTCGTTGAGACCCGAGGAGGGCGCGGGGTTCGTCGGAGCGGTATTTCCGCCGCCGCACGCGGACAACACGAGTCCCGCGACGAGGAGCAAGCTGCGCATCATGCCGAGCATGAAACCATACCCGAAGGAGGAACGCTAGCGTTTGTCAGGGAACAAGGATGTGTCCCATTGCATCACGCGATGGACGGTTTGTTTCAGCTCATCCCAGGCAAACGGTTTCTGGAGCATCGCATCGGCGTGGTAACCTGTGGCTTTGGCATTGGCGAGTTCGTCGATGTCATTGAATCCGCTCATCAGGATGATTTTCGTGGGGAGATTGCGCGTACGCATTTCCGCGAGGATGTCGTAACCCGTCTTTTTCGGCATCATGACATCCACGAGCGCGATATCGAAAGGAACATCGGCCTTTTGGATGACTTCGATCGCCGCAGCGCCGTCGCTCACGTCGACGACGGTCGCTTGATCCAATTCGAGCATGCGGCGCAAACCTCGCCGCACCAAAGCTTCGTCATCGGCCACGAGGATGCGTAGAGGCCGATTTTCTGCGGGCGCAGGAGCGCGCATGGAGAAATCCGACGTGGTTGTCTTAAGGGGCAAACGAACCATGAATGTCGTTCCTGCATTTAGGCTCGAACGAATTTCGATATTTCCCCCGCTTCGTTGCACGATGCCGTGGACGGTCGATAACCCGAGCCCTCGGCCGATTTCTTTGGTCGTGAAAAACGGCTCGAAGACGCGTTGCCGAGTTTCCTCCGTCATTCCCACGCCCGAATCACTCACTTCGAGAACCCACATCGCGGCTTCGGTCCCAAGCGATTCGATGGCCGTCCGGACCGAGATTTTGCCCGGTCGTCCTTCCAGCGCGTCGACGGCGTTGGAGATGAGGTTCATCAATGCGCCGCGCAGTTGGTTGGAATCGATCTCGACGGTCGCCGGGACGGCGCTGATCCGAGCCTCGAACTCCGTAGCCGGGGGCAATGTTTGTTGTAATGACTTTAATTCATGGGCCGCGAGTTCATTGGGATTGATCCGTTCGGCGACAAACCTCCCGCGACCCGCATAAGCCAGCAATTGGTTTGTCCGCTCCGCCATTCGCTGGGCCGCATGACGCAAACTCGCCGCCGCCTCCGCCACCCGCGAATTGGACGCGACTTCCCGCTCGAGCACGCTCGCGTCCATCATGACGCCCATGAGCAAATTATTGAAATCGTGCGCAATGCCTCCCGCCAGGCGACTCAAGCTCTCGAATCGGTGCGCTTCGGCCAAACGGGCCTGCAACTGCAGGCGTTCCTGCTCCGCCGCCTCACGCGCCGTGACGTCCTGCGTCGTGCCGTAAAGTTCGATGATACGCCCTGTTTCATCACGACGAACATTTCCTCGACAAACCACTGTGGCTCTGGTCCCATCGCTCCGGTCGATGGTGTACGCCGATTCATAAGGTTCACCGTATTGAAGCGCTCGCGCGACCGTTTCCCGATGTTGAGCACCATCGGCCGGACGCATATACGCAAAATATTCATCGAGCGTCGGTGGTCCGTCCGCGACGTTCCGACCGAAAGCCCGATAGATTTCTTCGGACCAATGAATTTCATTTTTGTCGAGGATAAAGCGCCAAGACCCGACGCCCGCGAGCTTCTGCGCATCTCGAAAATGCTCTTCACTTGCTCGGAGCGCCTGCTCGGCCACGGCCTTCTCCGTAATGTCCCGCGTTATCCCGATATACGCAGTAAGTTCACCCGCATCATTACGATATGGAAACACTTCGAAATCCGTGAGCATGGGCTCGCCATTCTCTCGCTTTGCCCAAGCTATCGCCGAAAATCGACGCCCGGCCCGCAAGTCTACGCGCATTCGAGCCACCATATCGGGAACCAATGTCTCGGCATGGGTAATTTCCAACAAATCTCGACCGTGAAGCTCTTCGCTGGAATACCCGGTGATGCGACGCGTTGCGGCATTCGACCATTGGACGATGAAGTCGCAATCGGTGATGATGACACTATCGGAGGTTTCATTCGCCACGAGCGCGAGCTTCGAAGCATCGAAAGGCGCTTGCGGCAGCGTGGCTTCCTCTGGTGTGCTTTGCGCCCCCTCTTTGCTCACCGCAAAATCCCCCACGTCGGCGGGTTACGCACCCTGGCGGCACGCGTGCTCGTTCGCGTGTACATTTCGCATGCAGTGCCCGTTGATGTCTTCACAGGATGCATGTCCCACCTTCCCTCGAAATAAACGAAATCTCAAGCATAAATGTGTGTTCTTTTCTTGGCACTTTGTTTCGTCGCGGTCGTGTTTTCGAGGACAGCCATTTTTATGGCGCTGCGTTCGCTTGAAATTCGCTTTTTACGGGCCAACGAGTTAGGCTCGGCGCGTGGAAATCGGCACGGACCTCAGAACCAAAACCACCCTCGTTTGCGGCGCCTTGTCCCTCGTGATTGCCGTCTCGATCTTGCTTCGAGGACGCGTGCGCACGGTCCATTTGCTCTTCGCCGCATTCGCGGGAGACGTCGGTCTTTGGTATCTGTCGCAATCGCTCGCCAATCTGTTTGCCTCCTCGATATTCGAGCGATTCACGGGCGTGCTCACCCTTCTTCTGCCGCTCTTTGCTTTGCATCTGTTTCGGGCGATGGTTCCGCATGAAACCGAGTATCCGAGTCGTTTGCCGCGCTGGGCGATGATCATGGCTTTGCCGCTGGCTCTTTTGTTATTGAGTCCCGCCCAAAAACAGCCCCTCTTGCGCGTGGCGGTTTTTCTCTACGTATTTGCGTTTCTCACCGCCGGACTCGTGGAATTGTGGCAACGCGGGGCGCAGAGTTCGTCGCGCGCAACCCAGCGCCGCGTACGCCTGCTCGTGGTCCTCGGCGCCTTGGCCGGTTTGGCCAGCCTCGGCGACTTTGCCTGGTTTCTCGGCGTCACGCCTCCTCCCGTCGGAGCCGCTCTCAGCGTCGTCTTTCTGTTTGTCTTGGCACAAGCCTTGCGCCATGAACGTCTGCTCGACGTGTACGAAATGCTCGCGCGCCTCACCGTCGCGACCCTCGTGGCCATCCTCATTGCCGCAATATTTTATTTGCTCGTCACCGTCGTCGGCGGGTTTGACACGATGTACCTCAATGCGGTCCTCGCCGCGATCGTCATTCTCGTGCTCTTCGATCCGTTGCGGGAACGCGTCGCCGAACAAACCCAGCGCCTCATTTTTCGCGATCGCTTCGACCTCGAAAGGTCCGTCGCCGATGCTCGACGTCGCCTCGTTCACGTGCTCGAACTCGAAGATCTCGGCCCGATCGTCGTGACCGCTTTGGAGCAATCACGTCGAGTCACCAAGGCGGCATTGTATTTACGGGATCAGGATCGAACAGGATTCAATCGTTTGACCGCGCTCGGCGCCAATACGTCTCCGCATATCGAAATCGCGACGGCCAGGGCCCTCTTGGATAGTCTCGACAAAGGCCCGGTATCACTCGAAGAAATCAAACGCGAAGTGCGGGATCGAAAACGTCGTGGCGAGCGTACCGATACGGCCGACGCCATTTTGAGCGCTTCCGCGGTGCTCGGGCCTTTGGCTGAAGGCGGCGTCGTATTGCCGATTTACGTCGAAAACAATGAGCTCATCGGCCTCTTCGTCGTCGCCGACGATCGCGTTCGAGACGCGTTTTCCCCGGAAGAGAATGCGCTTTTGGCGACGTTGGCCACGCAAGTCGGCGTCGTCATTCAAAATTCGCGCCTGTATCAACACATGAAAGAACGTGACCGCCTCGCCGTGCTCGGACAAATGGCCGCAGGTTTGGCCCACGAAATTCGCAATCCCCTCGGAGCCATCAAAGGCGCCGCCCAATTGCTCGCCGAACCGAATCCCGATGGAAAAGAAGCGGATCCGACGGCGCAGGAATTCATCGGCATCATCTTGGAAGAAGTCGAAAGGCTCGATCGTGTCGTGGGTTCCGTGTTGGATTTAGCTCGGACAAACCAAGGCTCGGTCGTGGCCACCGACGTCAATGCGGTTTTACGCCGAACGTTGCAAGTGCTCTCGACGGAGCGTTCGAGTCGCGATTTGGCCGTGGATATTCAGCTCGAACCATCGCTTCCCCGCGTCGTGATGGACCCGGAACAACTGCGTCAAGTCGTGATGAATCTGTATCGCAATGCGTCGCAAGCGATGCTCGGGCGCGGGAAAATCACCATCAAAACCCGAATTCGCGCCGGATCGGGATCCGCATTGCCCGGAAGCTCCACGCAGAACGAACCGTTTGTCGAAATCATCGTCGCCGATACCGGCCCGGGTATTTCCCAAAAGGTCCTGAAAAACCTATTCTTGCCGTTCTTCACCACGAAAGAAAAAGGAACGGGCCTCGGCCTCGCCATCAGTCAAGGTATTGCGCAAGCGGCGGGAGGACGTATCGAAGTGCAATCGCTGGAGGGGAAGGGAACGACGTTCGCCGTGATTCTGCCCGCAGCCTCGAAAGAAGCGCTGGGCAAGGCGCCATCGTCGACCTCCACGCCCATTCCCGGTGTATCGGCATCGAACCCAGGAAAAAGCGAAGCTGTCGTGGCGCCCTGATTCAGTCGTTTTGCATGAGCCCCCGAATGTGCCCATTCGGAAGCAGTTTGACCTTCAATGCCGCCGGCTCTTTCGGCAATCCCGGCATCGTCATCATATCGCCCGTGAGAGCCACGACAAACCCCGCCCCCGCGCTCAAGCGAACTTCACGCACCGTCAACGTAAAGTCCTTCGGGCGCCCGGTCAGCGCCGGATCATCGCTCAGCGAATATTGCGTTTTCGCCATGCACACCGGCAAATTGCGATATCCCATTTTCTCGATGCGCGCGATTTCCTTCTCCGCCGCCGGAGCAATGGCTATCCCGGACGCACCATAAATCGTTCGCGCAACCTTTTCGATTTTCTTCGCATAAGGTTCGTCGAGGTCATACACGAAACGCGGCTGAGGCGGCGCGGCATCCGTCGCTTCGGCGACTTCGACGACGACGCGCGCAAACGCTTCGGCGCCTTCGCCTCCACGGGCAAACCCTTGGCAACGCACGGCCCGGACGCCTCGTTCACCGATGGCTTTCTCCGCCGCCTCGAGCTCGTCCGGTTTGTCCGTTGGAAATTCATTGATGCACACGACGACCGGCAAGCCATAAAACTTGGCCGATTCGAGGTGTTTGTCGAGGTGCTCCAGGCCCTTGTGCAAGGCTTGCGCGTTCGGCTCTCCGGCGAGTTTGGCCGGGATACCTCCGTGCATTTTCAGGGCGCGCAACGTCGCGACCAAGACCAATACCCGCGGAAACACACCCAAACTTCGACACTTGATGTCCAGGAACTTTTCGCCGCCGAGGTCGAATCCGAATCCGCCCTCCGTGACGACGTAATCGGCGACGGACAAACCAAGCCGAGTCGAAATCTTCGAACTGCACCCGTGGGCAATATTTGCGAATGGGCCCGCATGCACGAGCGCGGGGCCTCCTTCGGCCGTTTGCACCAAATTCGGCGCCAAGGCATCGCGCAAAAGCGCCGCCATCGCCGACGATGCACCAATGTCCGCCGCCGTGATCGGCGCTCCGCTCGTCGACGAACCGACGACGATTCGCCCGAGCCGAGCTTCGAGATCCGCCGGATTTTCCGCGAGCGCGACGATCGCCATGACTTCGCTCGCCGCCGTGATGTCGAATCGATCCTGTCGCGGAACTCCGTCGGCTTTTCGTCCGAGACCCACCACGACATTGCGCAAGGCCCGGTCGTTCATATCCATGGCCCGACCCCACGTCACCGTGCGGGCATCCAATTCGCCTTTTTCACCGAAAACCTGATGAAAATGGCACGCATTGTCGACCATCGCCGAAAGCAGGTTGTGCGCCGTCGTAATGGCGTGAATGTCACCCGTGAAATGCAGATTGATGTCGTTCGCCGGTTCGAGCGTCGCTTTGCCGCCCCCCGTGCCGCCGCCTTTGACGCCGAACACCGGTCCGAGCGACGGTTCGCGTAGACAAACGACCACGCGTTTTTCCTGGCGTCGCAGCCCCATCGCCAAGGAAATCGACATCGTCGTTTTGCCTTCGCCCGCAGGCGTCGGATTGATCGCGGAAACCAGAATGAGCCGCCCGGCACCATAAGGCGCGCGTTGCAATGCATCCAGGCTGATTTTCGCCTTGTTGCGCCCGTAAGGCTCGACGTGATCGGGCGAAATTCCCAGCTCGCGAGCCAGATCCATGATGGGTCTCAGCCCTTCGGACCGCGTTTCATGCGAAGAAGTCATCGGATGCTCCCAGCGAAGAGAATGGGTCGTTTTATTGGTTTGTTGAGAAAAACATCATGCGTACCTGCGCTGCATGATCTCCATGAGTTTCGGGTTCGCGCGGACGATCGACAGCGTCAATTCGGCATGATCCCGAGCGTACCCGTTGCCGATGTAGAGATCGACGTCTCGACCGATGCCTTCGGCCCCGAGCGCCGCCGCCGTAAAACTCGTGCTCATCGCAAAGTAGTACACCTTGCCGCGTTGACGACACGCGAGGATCGCGGCGAGCTCCACGCCGGGCACGTTCACGCACGAAAGAACCAAGTCCGCTCCGCGATTTTCGGTCAACGGCCAAACGACATTCCGCACGGCCAAAGGATCCCGCGCATCGATCGCGGCCACGTGATCGCAAAGCCCGAGTCCCTTCAGTTCCTCGGCAAACGCCGGGTACGACTCGATGCCGATCACCGTGCCGCTCGAACCGACACGCCGTCGCGCCTCCGCGACGCACAAAAGGCCTGATTTACCGCCTGCTCCGAGCACCACGACCGTATCGCCTTCTTCACACAATCGCGCGACTTGCGGCGCTGCGCCGGCCACATCGAGGAGCGCGAGCACGAGGCGTTCGGGCATGTCGAGCGGGATACGCGCCACCGGTGCGGTAAGAAAAACCGCCGCTTTGCCCACGACATCCAGCTGCGCGGAAGCCTGACGAATCGCCGTGACCTTATCGAGGTGCAAAGGCGTGAGGGACAAACTCACCAGCGTCGCAATGCGATCGCCCGGGAGAAATCCGCGCTCGGCCGCAAGATCGCCCACGTGCGAGACGACGCCGAGAAGCATGCCTCCGGATCCCGTCACCGGGTTGTGCTGTTTGCCCCGACGATCGACCGTTTGCATCACGAGCCGGGCGACTCCATCCAGGTCGCCGTGCGACGCTTCTTCCATCTGGCGGAAACTCGCCGCATCGATGTTCAAGGTCTGAACGTCGACGATGATCTCGGTCGCGTAGGCTTTCGAGAAGTCGTTGTCGAGCCTTTCGGCTGGTTGAGGCAGCGCGCCTTTCGGTTCGAGGACGCGGTGGGTACCAAGGGGATCTCCGGCGGGGATTTTCACAAGGCTCCCCTTAGCACGCCTTTTCGCGAGGGCGCAGACCTGCTTCGAATCCGGTTCGACTCGTAAGAACCCTTGACGTTCGAGGCCTTTCGCTCCTACATTCGGACTCCGCTTTTCTCTCGAATTCGAGGCCCTTTTAGCGTTTTTTCGGCTCGAGCATGGACAGCCAACGGCTCAAGGTGTCGTCGCCGCAGAAGCTCGTGCTGCGCTTCATCTCGGGCAAATATCAAGGTGCAGAGTTCCCTCTGGCGGATTCCCCCGAGATCATCGTGGGCCGTTCGAGCGACGTCGACATGGTTCTCATCGAGGACATGGTGTCGCGTCGTCACGCGCGTATCGAATGCGCGAACGACATCTCCATCGAAGATCTCGGCTCGACCAACGGCACGTTCGTCAACGGAGAACGCATCAAACGCACGTCGCTCAAAGAAGGCGATCGCGTCCTCATCGGCACGAGCATCATCAAAGTGGTTCTCGCCGATTCCGCCGCCGTCCATGTGCCGTCGAGTCGTCGACGCGTCACCAAGCCTGTTTTCGGCCGCAACCAAGTTCGCGGCATGTCCGGATCGCTCGACGAAATTCCGCTGCCCGATCTGCTCCAGCTCCTGGGTTCGTCAAAGAAAACCGGCGTTCTCGTCCTCGATTGCGACACGCACCTCGGCAAACTGCACCTCGACAAAGGCACGATCATTCACGCGCAAATCGACGAAACGAAGCTCGATGCACTGAAATGCGCCTACCGCATGCTCGCGTGGACCAAAGGCTCCTTCGAACTGATGCCTGCGGATGAAGTGAAGATCGAAAAACCGATCGACGTGTCGGTGCAAGAGCTGCTCATGGAGGGCTTGCGTCAACAGGACGAACTCCAAGCGATCGCGCACAAACTGCCGGATCACTCGAGTCGTGTGACGATTCCTTCGCCGATGAAAGCCCGGATGCGGGACCTCACCCCGACCGACATCGACTTGTGGCAGCTCGTCTGGAACCACCGGGATCTGCAACGCGTGCTCGATATGAGCCCCGCGAGTGATCTCGAGACGGCGCGTCAGATCATCAAGCTGCTCGATGCGGGATATCTCGTGATCGAGTGATGTCGTGAGCGTTCAGGTCGGTTCTTTTTTTCGACCCAGTCCGACGAGAAAAACTTCCGAGCTTTGGCTGCGAGTACCTTCGGGGCGAATGTTGCGCACCTCGGTGTAGAGCAAACGCAATCGATCGCGAGCTTTGACGAATTCTTCACTCATGAAGAGTTTGCCCACGAACGCTCCTCCCGGAACGGACAACGCTGCGGCGACCGTGACGGCGCGATCGAAGAGTTCGAAACTGCGCGTTTGATCGGCGATTTTGCTGCCTGTCGTCGACGGCGCCATGTCGCTCAGGACGATGTCGTACGGAGCGGCTTCGGAGAGCTGTTCGTTGGAGAGTGAAAGAGCGTCACCACGCAGGATCGTGACGTTGGTTCCGAGCGCTTGGCGGATCTCGGAAATGTCGACGGCGAAAACCCGACCCTTGGCGCCGACTTTTTGCGATGCGTACATCGACCACGAGCCGGGGGCTGCGCCGAGATCGAGGACGCGTTGACCCGGTTTGAACAGGCGAACGCGTCGATCGATCTCTTCGAGTTTGAAAACGCTGCGGGCGGGGAACCCCTGAGCCTTGGCCGCCTTGGTGAAGGCATCGGGCTTCTTGTAGGGGTTTTTCATGACAACTTAGTTTGAAGATGAAGAGAATCAGGCCTTCTTGCCGGCGTTCTTCTTCTTGACGGCGCCGCGGATGATGACCGTGCCGTTCTTGGCTCCGGGACCGCCACCTTCGATGAGGACGAGGTCTTGTTCCGGGATGATCTTCGCGATGCGGAGGTTCAACGTGCTCCACGTCTCCGCGCCGTAATGACCGGGCATCTTGAGGCCGGGCAACGTACGACCGGGGGTCATGTTCGTACCGATCGAACCGCCGTGACGGAAGTACTCGTGGGTAC
>CAYSYX010000329.1:0-10698 GCA_964435055.1 uncultured Polyangium sp.
CCCAGACCGTTACCTCCCGCTCCCGTGTGGCAATCGGGCGGTTCACCCAACATCGTGCTCGCTCCGGCGGGAACCGCGATTCTGACGACGAATTGGTCGGCGGTGGACAAAGCCAAGGCGTATCGGTTCGAAGTTTCACGCGACGAAGGTTTTCACGATCTCGTCGTGCGTGAAGAGATCGGGGCGGATATCAAATCATTTCGCGCCGAGAAGTTTCCCCCGGGCACGTATCGGCTCCGCGTTCGAGCGATCGATACCGAAGAATACCTCGGCATTGCGTCGGAAATTCGGATCATCGAAGTGGTCGCCGCGGAAATTCGCGGTGAAGGCAGTCGCCTCGAAGGGGGCAGAGTCATCGCCAATCCTTACGGGATGTTGAAGTTCGACACGCAATCGGGGCTCTCGTTGTCGCTCGACGACGGGCCGTTCGGGGACATTCCCAGCGAAATCGATCTTTTGCGGCAATCGCCGAAGAATATGCGTATTCGCACCGCTGCGGGAAAGATCGAAAACATTGTCGTCGAATACACGCAAGTGAAGGCAAACCCGATCCCGTCGTTTGATTCGGAAAAACGAATTTCAACGGTGCGCATCTCCTTCGAGGGGGCAAAAGACATTGACATCGTCAAGCGGATTTCCCCGATGCTTCGCGCGCACATCGGTGAGCGCACGGAGACGATTGCGCTCGAAGTTCAGCCGGACAAATCGTTCATGGGTTCCATCGCCGCGGGGGATGCCGCGGGGGAAATGCGATTTGACGTGACGGATGACAAAGGCCGTCTGCTCGGGTCGAATTCGATGGTTATTCCGGAAAAACCGAAACCCTTGGACCTCGTCCCCCAACCCGTTCGGCAATTGGGACTCAAATTGTCGTCGCCGCGGCCTGCGGCAGCTACGGGCGTGCCGTGGTGGACGCCGACGGCGCCGATGGCGGCAGGCGTGGGAATCGCGGCCGGAGTTACGGCGCGAGGGCCTGTATTGCAAGGTAATTTGCGGGCGAGCGCGAGTCTTGGACGATGGGGATTCGATGCCTTGGTCGAGTCTCCGGCGCTCGAAGACGATGACGGTCCGCGCAGGTCGACCGATGCTCCGCTGGTGGAAAACACGGCGTGGCTCGGTGTGCGTCATCGCTTGATTCGTCGTGGCGACGCCGAATTGGAGTTTGGCCCGGCATTGCGAGTGGGTTTGCCCATGGTGATGCAGGGACAACCATTTCGCTTCGATGCGGGATTGGCCCTTGGAGGTTCCGCCAATTCCAAATTGACGTGGCTCGTGAATGCCGGCGGCGTGTTTGCATTGAGCGACGAGATGTCCCGTGTGCCTCGATTCGCCCCGTATGTCCTGGCCGGTGGAACGTACGATGTGGCGGCTTGGATGCGCGCGTATGCCGTCGCGGATGTACATTGGATGATCATGCGCGACAAACGGGACGTTTTTCCGTTCGGTCTTTCCGCCGGTTTCGAAGTGGGCCGCAATTATTTCGCCGCGCTCGGCGGCTGGGTTGGTCGCGCCGAGAGCTTCGAATCGAAATGGGGAGCGGTGGGCATGTTATCGTTCGGAATTCATACGGTCGAGGTGACGCGGTGATTGATGAAATGCCCCCGATGGGCACGCATGCGGGTCGCGTGATTGCGGGCAAGTACCGCCTCGAGGAGCGTATGGGCGCCGGCGGTATGGGTGAAGTTTATCGAGCCGAACACCTGACGCTGCACATGCCGGTCGCCGTGAAAGTGTTGCATAAGAATCGCGCGGCGGAACCCGATGTCGTGCGTCGTTTTTATCGAGAAGCGCGGGCGTCGGCGCAATTGAACCACCCCAACGTCGTGCGGGTGCTCGATTATGGTAACGAAAACGAGTCCATCCCGTACCTCGTGATGGAATGGCTCGACGGGGTGACGCTTCAGACGTACCTCCGCGCGTTTGACTTGATGTTACCATTAAAAGATGTCCTCGAGATCATGTCGCAGATTTTATCGGCATTCGAAGCGGCGCACGCTCGAGGGATCATTCATCGCGATGTAAAACCCGAAAATATGTTCGTCACCGAAGTCGGCGGTGTGCGAACCGTCAAGATCCTCGATTTCGGTTTGGCTCACGTGGAAGTCTCCCGCGACGAAGATGCCGGTCCGACATTGACGAAGCCGGAAGCTCTGGCCGGCACGCCCGAATACATGAGTCCCGAGCAATGTTATTCGCTCGCCGTGGGACCCGAATCCGATATTTATTCCTTGGGTTGCGTTTTGACGACGTTGTTGCAAGGGCGTCCGCCGTTCGGGGGAAAACGCGCCGTGGATGCCATTGCGGGCCATTTGTATATGCCTCCACCGGCATTGGCTCGACCACCGGGGGCGGAACCCGTGCCGCCGCTGCTCGAACGATTGCGCCTCGATATGCTGGCGAAAGCACCGGAAAAACGTCCGCGAAGCGTGGGCGACGTGCGGGAACGTCTTCTTGCCGCATTCGATGACACGTCGCTCGCGTCCGCGCTCGTTACGCGTAAGGGCGACGAACCGCTTGGATCGCGAATTTCACGTATTCCGCAATGGAGCGACCACGAAGCGGCGACCACCAGCGATATGGCGGCGCCGATGGATTTCGACGGCAAGCAAGTCGCGCTCTGGGCCATTACGCCAACCATCGGCGTCGACGACGCTTGTACCATGGGTTTGGCCGCGCAAGGTATTCTCCTCGTGAACGTTCAATCCGTCAACGAGCTCGTGTCCAAAAAATTGTCGGTTTTGGTCCTCGATGCGGGCAGCGATATTCCATTGGCGGTTCAGACGCTCGGCGAAATTCGCCGCCTGGCACCTGCAGTGAAAACAGTCGTTTGTGCCTCGGGCCTCGTGCCGCAGAAAATGACGCAATTGGTCTCCGCCGGTGCCTCCGATGCCGTCGGTTCGCCCGCGACCTCCGACTTGTTATGGAAAAAAGTCGGTCGCATATTGCGTCGCGGACGATAACTCGACTGACCACCCAATCCGACAAATTGGTTTTCGTCGCGCGCTCCGCGTCCGTCCCCCATTTTCTACTTGCTCGGTAAATTCGCGCAAGTATCTTCCGGCTGTTCCCGAAACGCATTCTTCGATTCGTTTCCGAAGGAGAACCTCATGCGGATATTGACTCGTATTACCTTGGCCCTTTTTGCCCTGGCCGCATTTCCCACCGCTATTGCCGTTGGTTGTAGTGATGCGCCGAATGGCGGCTCCACATCCAGTTCGTCCAGTACAACCACATCGAGCACCGGGGAAGCTGGAAAAGGAGGTGCGGGTGGTTCGGCCGGAAAAGGTGGTTCAGCAGGAAGTGGTGGAATGAATGGCGGCGCCGGCGGTATGAATGCGTCGGGCGGTATGGGCGGCACGGGAACCGGCGGTTCAGCTGGTCTTGGCGGTGGGGGCATGGGCGGAGCGGGTGTCGCCGGCGGTGGAATGGGGGGCGCGAGCAGCAGCAGCAGCAGTACGAGCAGCAGCAGCACGAGCAGCAGCGGGATGATTACCGACGCCGGTGTCGATTCGGGGCCGGTCGTGATCATGCCGGTGAAATGCCTGAATCAAACGTACCAATGCGGCGACGCCATTGACAACGATATGGATGGGCTGACGGATTGGCAGGATCCCGACTGCCTCGGGCCTTGCGACAATACGGAAAACAGCTATTACGGCGGTATTCCGGGACAATCGGGGCCCGCCTGCGACGTGGATTGTTACTGGGATTCGAACAGCGGATCCGGGGACGACAATTGCTTCTGGAACCACAAGTGCGACCCGCTCGAGTCCATGGCTCCCGGTTCGCCCGAACCATTCAACAAGTGCGCCTACAACGTCAACACGAACATATCCGGGACAAACCTGACATGTTCGCAGCTGCAACAACAACAGCCGCAAACCTGTCTTGATTTCTGCCTCAATATCACCCCGAACGGATGCGATTGTTTCGGCTGCTGCGAATTGCCCTCGGGCAGCGGAAAATTCGTTTGGCTCGGCTCGGAAGTCAACGGCGCGGGCTCATGCACCGCGGATGTCATCAATGACCCGACGAAATGCAAAGCGTGCACGCCCGTGACGAGCTGCTTGAACGCTTGTGCGCAATGCGAGATTTGTATTGGCAAACCGGATCTGCCGCCCGAATGCATGAACAACATGGACGGCGGCGGTTCGAGCCAATGCCCCATGGGTGTACAGCCCTGCGGCGAAGTGGGACAGGATCCGTGCCCGTCGGGGTATTATTGCGTGACGGGCTGCTGCAAGAGCCTCACCGGCGGTTGATTTCGTCGATGTTGCGGTAAATCGTTTTTCATGGCAAAAACGTCGTGCATTGCCCATTCGTACAACCCACCTGAATCTGCGTATCATCCATCGACATTTTCCCGTCTTCGGTGGTCGTGGGCATTTGCGCGCATCCGCATCCGGGATATTGCATGTCACATGTCGCTTCGGCCGCGTCGAATGCCGATTTTTCTGCGGCATTGATCCCAAGGGCCACCATTGTGCCGCAACAATTCACGGTGTGCAGGGCGACGACACAATCGCTCGGCATCGCACAGGCCTTGTCGAACATCGGAAACATCGGAGTATCTCCGACGCATTGCACCGACGAACCTCCCCCATTTCCGCCGGACCCCCCGGCTCCACCATTTCCACCGGACCCTCCGGCTCCACCATCGCCCCCGCCTTCGACGTTGCTTCCGCAACCCACGAGCGTAACCATCAAAACCATTACAAGCTGAAGTCGCATCATGATTTCACATTACCGAGCGGACGACATTAGTCAATGCCCTGCCTTCTTTTCGATGCCCACCTTTGTCGTTCTGCCATTACGTCACCGACGTCGGTCGCCATTACGTCGGCAGTCGACGAGCATTTCCATCATCAGGTTTCTTGACCTGGTCGCCCGCTTTGAGTACGAGTACGCCCTCGATTGCGACCAATTCGCCAGGCGCGTATGCGAAATGAAGACCGAAGGAGCCGCAGCTCATGATTCATGAAGTGACGATTTCAGGGCTGCGAGGCGTCGACGAGGGGCGGATTACGGATCTGAGCCCGCTCGTTGTGTTGGTCGGGTCAAACGGCTCGGGTAAGTCGACCGTACTCGATGCATTGCTCATCGGTACCGGAGACGCGCCGGGCGATGAAGTCGGTCGGTCCGTGCAACGCCGTCCGGATTTGTGGAATGGCGCGCGTTGGCTCATTCCCCGTCATCGAGAGACCGGATCGACCATTGAAGTCATTCGTCGTCGAGGGGGCGGGGAAGAACGACGAACGACACGTCTTCGTTTCCAAGACACGATTGATACGGATCTGGCGCACGATTTGATGGAGCAGCGCCCCGGGGTTCCCGCAAGCGGCAGCATCATGGTCGATGTGGATTGTCCCGGCGCAAGTCACGCGGCGCTCGCAGGATTTCTCGCCGACAATTCGTATCAATGCAAATATTCGGAACAGCAAATTCCCGCTTGGGATACGAAACTCATTGATATTCCCCACGGCAGCAATCAGCCGCTCGACGCATTGTTCATCACGGCCACCGAACGCGGGCGTCTCGAGCAAGCCGTCAAGATATTGCAATCGCTGTATGGGGATCGAATTCGCGATATCACCGTTTTGACGGACAAAGCCGCGCCGGTCATTTACGTGGTGACCGATCGCGGAAACATTCCGATCATGGCGCTCGGCGACGGCATCGCCTGCCTCGTACGCATCGTCCTCGAATTGGCCATTGCCCCTCATGGCCTGGTTCTTCTCGAAGAACCCGAGATACATCAAAGCCCTCGCATGATCATGAGTCTCGCGGAGATCATTTGGGCCGCCGTGGATCGTGGAGTTCAGGTCGTCGCGAGCACGCACAGCTTGGCGTTCATCAATGCCCTTTTGAAATACGCTCCGGCGTGGGCTCGCGGTGATTTGAACATCCTCGGCCTTTCCTTGCACAAAGGCCTGCTCACGTCGCAACGTTTGTCCACCTACGACGTCGAAGCATTACGTCAGGAACTCGAAGCTGCGCTTGGTTGATTGGCCCACGCAATCGGCAGTCACGGCAATGCATTGCGAATCTGCGTCGCGACGGCGGCCATTTCCTCATCCGACGCATATTTGACTCGCGGCCAGAAGAAACCGCGCAATCCATCTTTCTTGCGGCGAGGAACGACGTGGACGTGTAAATGCGGCACGCTTTGGCTGATCTTGTTGTTCATTGCGACAAACGTGCCTTCGGCGCCGAGGCCCGCTTCGACGGCGGTCGCAATACGTTGCGCCGCTGAAAAAAGCGGTTCGAGCAAGTCTCGAGGGACTTCAGGCAGCGTTTGGATGTGGGGGCGAGGAACGACCAAACAATGGCCGTGAAAAATCGGACTGCGATCGAGAAACGCTACGACATGCGGTTCGTCGAGGACGACGTGCGCGGCCAATTCACCCCGCGCGATTTGGCAAAACACACACGTCGCATTCGCCCCGCCCCCCATACGCGCTCCAACTTCAATTGCGGCGATATTCGACTTTCCGCGACGCCATGCCGGATTTCATGAACATCTCGAAAGCTTCTTTTTCGAGCAACGGATGAACGCCTTTGGGCGAAACACCGGCCGGATTCTTTTTCTTCGTAATGAACGACGCGAGGTATTGCATGTTCAATCCGGACAACGTGCGCAACGTCGCCTTCATCTTCTTCGAGTCGTTTGTCCAGGCATACGCGAACGCGCGGGATCGCAAGAGCTGAGGCTTGATCTCGGTAAACGTCTCGTCGTTGACGTCCAACGTTTCGAGCAGCTCGACGGCTTTCTTCGCCTGGCCTCCTCGGGCCCAAGCTTCACCGACGATCGCCGCAATCATCGCGCGGCCCTTCGCTTCCTTGTGCCGACTCAAATCCACCTTGTCCACGAGCTCCTTGGCCGCTTCGGTCTCGCCAAAGATGAGGTGAATCATGGCCCGCTGAGCCCGAGCTTCATCGGCCACCGGCGGCATGACCTTGTCGAGCTTGATGCTTTCGAGCGTCGCCAAGGCTTTGCGCGGATCTTCCTGCATTTCGATCTGCGCTCGCGCAAACACCGCGGCCGGATCGTCCTTGCCAAACTCGCTCTCGAGCTTCTGCAAGGCGTCCTTGCGCGCCTCCGGCGTGTCGGCGGACTTCACGAGGTTCGCGACGGTACGTGACTTTTGCGCATACCGCAGGACCCACACCACGAGCGCGGCGACACCGAGCGTCACGACCAACGCAACGACTTTGGGAATCCACCCGTCGAGGATCAGCGCGATGACCCACACGATCGCCAGCGGAATGCCCACGCGCACCGCCAGCTTCTTCGGCTCGAGCATCGCGAGCGGATCGGTCGCTGCGGCGGCCTGTTTTTCACGTGCCGACGCAAGGAGCGCTTCGCGGGAATCCTTGGCGCTCGCGGCCGGTTTGTCCACGGCGGCCTTCGGTTTGTCCGAACCGGCTTTGGGTTTCGCTGCCGAGGACGCGGGTTTGTCAGAAGCCGCTGCGGCCTTCGGTTTGTCGGCGTTCTTCGGCTTGTCGGCGGAACTGTTCTTCGGTTTGTCGCTCGTCTTCAAAGCGACGGCTTCATATCACGCGTCGAGGCGAAAGACCCGAATCTAGCCGGTCGCATTTGCTTCCCCGCCCGAGCTGCCCACCGGAGGGTCTTTGGGCTTGGACGTTTTCGGCGGAACCGTCGTCGTCGGATCCGACAACCCGAGCGTCGACTGTCGGAAGTGCAGGAAGATCGTTTGGATGATCGACATGCACGGGACAGCGAAGAGAGCGCCCGTGATCTGGAAGAAGTGTTCTCCCACGAGCAGCGAGAAAACCACGAGCACCGGGTGAATTTTCGCCGAATCGCCGATGATCTTCGGGTTCAGGAAGTTCGCTTCGAGCTGATGAATGCCCACGATCCAGGCCAGCACGCCGAGCGCGACCGCAGGCGACTGCGTGAGGCCGATCGCGACCGCGGGGACCGAACTGAGGATCGAACCGAAGATCGGAATCAGCGACATCACCGCCGCCAAGATCGACAAGATCGGCCAGTACTTGAGGTCGAAGAGCCAAAAACCGATCGCCGAGAGCACGCCGTTGACGGCACAAATGAGCAGTTGTCCCCGAACGACCCCGGACAAACCTCGATCCAACCGCCGCAAAAATCGATCGAACGAGCTGCGATCCTCGGGCCGCCAGAGTTCCCGGAAAAACTCGATGATGCGCTCGTGCGTGAGCATGATGTAGCCCGCGAGCATGAGCGTCATGAAGAGGTTGAAGATGCCGCGCGAGATCGCGTTGGCGACGGCTTGGCCGATCTTCAAGAAGAGCCCGGCGTTTTCACGCAAGTACGTGACGGATTTATCGAAGCCCTGACGGAGCACCTTCGCCGACGAGAGCGGTTGTTTCTCTTCGTTGACGATGCGCCAAGTGCCGTGATCGAGCTCGCGGACACGCAAGTCATCGCTGACGTGAACGTCGAACGAGCCATCGTCGCGTTTGACGATGCGCAGCGGCGGACGAGGTTCTTTCTTGGTCTCGGGGACGTCGGCCGCCGCATCGGAGGTTTCTTCGGACGGAGTTTGTCCGGTCCAGCGGTTGATGCGCTGATCGATCGCCGGCAGCCATTCGTTGCGGACCTTGAGGTTGAAGTTGGGCCACTCCGCCGCCGCTGCTTTGCCTTCGGCCATGAGGCGCGGGACGATGGCCCCGACAAACCCACCGATCACGCCGAGCGTGATGGCGTAAACGAGCAGGATCGCAGCCCAGCGAGGTACACGTCGGCGCTCCACGCGCAACACCGCGGGCGTGAGCACGTACGCCACGACGAGCGCCAGGACAAACGGCAGCATCACCGCTTGTGCCGCGATGCAAATCGAGATCGCGCCGATGGCGCTCACGGCCAAGAACACGCGCCTCGCCGTCGGGCGATTCACCGCCGCGCTTTGCGTATCAGGGGACTCGCCGGTCGTTGCTTTGTCTTCCAAAGATCAGCCCTCGCGTTCCGAAGAAGTGTTGTCGCCACGCGGCAAACGTACGTCGGGAAGATCCGCAAAAAACGAACGCAAAAAGTCGCATGTGGCGTCGAGTGCTTGCGGCACGACGCGCGTGTCCGCAAGGACCGGCATGAAGTTCGTGTCCCCATTCCATCGCGGAACAACGTGAACATGCAGATGCTCCGCAATCCCCGCTCCAGCCGCCGCTCCAAGATTCAATCCCACGTTGAGTCCGTCTGGACGAACAGCCTTACGAAGCCGTACGGTCGTTTCTCGGACGAGGTCAAAAAGGGCGTGATGCGCATCGGGTGAAAGCTCTTCGAGCGAGCTGACGTGGGCGTGCGGGACGACGAGCAGGTGGCCTGCGGTGAAGGGGTAGCGGTTCATGATGACAAACGCGTGCGGGGTATCGGCCACGACAAACCGCGTTCGCAAATCGTCCGGATCGGCGTTTTCCACGTGACAGAAGACGCAGGGGCCGCCCTTTTTCGCGAGCAGATACTCCATGCGCCACGGCGCCCACAACGGATGTCCCATTGAATCGGCCACGCTAGCATCGCTGCGCGAAAGAATCGATCAGCGCGGCGCCGGAACGGTTTTGCGCGATGCGGTAACCGGAGCGAACGCAGCATCGAGCGCCATCGCGAGACCAACACCGACGCCCGTGCCGAACACGTCCCACACGAAGTCTTTCCATGACGGCGTGCCAAACCCGACGGCGTCGAGAACTTCCTTCGAATAACCCGCTCCAAGCGCGATGGTGGCGCCAAGGACCGCGCGGTGCTTGTACCCATCGAAGACGATCGCGGACAAACCATAACCCGATGCCGCAAGGGCCGCGGACACGGTGAAGTGCTTGGCCTTGTCGGCGCCGAAAAAAGGATCGACCGGAGGCTCGGCGCGAGCGGGGAGGGCGGTTGTGCAGGCAAGGGCGACGAGGGCGAAGGCGAGAGCTCGTTTCACCCGACCAATGTAGCGCGTTGGGATGCGACAAACGAAAAAGGGACGCTTTTCAGCGTCCCTTTTCATGGTGACGAATCACATCGACGGCGACGAACCGTCGATGCGTCCCATCAGCCTTCTTCTTTTTGCTTGCCCTTGAGGTCGAGCTTGCCGGCGAGCTTCTCGCGGATGAGATCGCCGACCGTTCCCGGTGCGGCCTTGTCCTCTTCCGGAGCAGCGGCCGTCGTGCCGCCCTTTTGCTTCTTCGGGCGTTCGGCCGGTTGCGGCTTCTCGACGCCGACGTTCTTCATCGTGGCGAAGAGACGTCGTTCGACCGTGTCGATCGAAGAGATCTCGACCTTGATCAAGTCGCCGACTTTGATCTTCGTGCCCTCGGCTTCGACGATGTCGGCCGTGTTCACGAGAGCTTCGACGCCTTCGCGCAAGCGCACGAAGTCACCGTATTCGACGATGCTGATCACTGCGGCTTCTTCGATCACGCGACCCGGGGCAAACTCGTTGAGGATCGTCGGCCACGGATCATCCCAGAGCTGCTTGATGCCGAGCGAAACCTTCTTCTCGTCGTGGTTGATCGAGAGGATGATCGCTTCGACGTCGTCGCCCTTGTGGTAGAGGTCGCTCGGGTTGTTGACCCGCGCGGTCCACGACAAGTCGCTCTTGTGCACCATGCCGTCGACGCCTTCTTCGATTCCCACGAAGACGCCGTAGTCCGTGAGCGATCGGACCTTGCCCGCGATCTTGTCGCCGGGGTGGTACTTGTCCGTGAAGAGCATCCACG
>CAYSYX010000330.1:0-10663 GCA_964435055.1 uncultured Polyangium sp.
TCGGCGAGATCGACCACGACACCGTCGCCTACCACTTCCACGAGCCGCTCGGCGTCGTCGGTCAAATCATTCCGTGGAACTTCCCGCTGCTCATGGCCGCGTGGAAGCTGGCTCCGGCGCTCGCTGCGGGCAATTGCGTGGTCATCAAGCCGGCGGAACAAACGCCCGTCACCATTTTGCTCTTTGCCGAATTGATCGGCGATCTGCTACCTCCGGGCGTGCTCAATATCGTCAACGGTTTCGGCTTCGAAGCGGGCAAACCATTGGCGTCGAATCCGCGCATCGCGAAAATTGCATTTACAGGTGAAACCACGACCGGTCGCCTCATCATGCAATATGCGTCGGAAAACTTGATTCCGGTGACGCTCGAGCTCGGCGGCAAATCCCCGAACATTTTCTTCGAAGACGTCTTCTCGCAAGACGACGATTTCGCCGACAAGGTGCTCGAAGGGTTTGCCATGTTCGCTTTGAATCAAGGCGAAGTGTGCACGTGTCCTTCGCGTGCGCTCGTCAGCGACAAGATCTACGGGCAATTCATGGAGCGCGTGATTGAACGAACGAAGAAAATCAAGCAAGGCAATCCGCTCGATCCGTCGACGATGATCGGCGCGCAAGCGTCGAATGATCAGCTCGAGAAGATCTTGTCGTACATCGATATCGGCAAGAAAGAAGGCGCCAAACTGTCCTTGGGCGGCGAACGCGTTCGTCTTGGTGGAGACTTGGATGGTGGGTATTACGTGAGCCCGACGATTTTCGAGGGGCATAACAAGATGCGCATTTTCCAAGAAGAGATCTTCGGACCCGTCGTCAGCGTGTGTTCGTTCAAGGACGAAGCCGAAGCGCTTTCGGTCGCGAACGATACGCTGTACGGCTTGGGCGCGGGCGTTTGGTCGCGTGATGGCAATCGCGCGTATCGCATGGGTCGCGGGATTCAAGCGGGCCGTGTGTGGACGAATTGTTATCACTTGTATCCGGCGCACGCGGCGTTCGGTGGATACAAGCAATCGGGCGTGGGTCGCGAGACGCACAAGATGATGTTGTCGCATTATCAGCAAACGAAGAATTTGCTGGTGAGCTACAGCCCGAAGGCGCTCGGGTTTTTCTGATGGAACCGCATCCGCCGCGTGTGGTCGCGACCGATGCGGCATCGACTTTGATCAAAAAGCTGATGTCGCGTCACGGACCGCTCATGTTTCATCAATCGGGGGGCTGCTGTGACGGCAGCGCTCCGATGTGTTATCCGCGCGGCGAATTCAAGGTCGGGGCACGGGACATTTTGCTCGGTGAAATCGAGGGATGTCCCGTGTACATCGGCGCCGCGCAATTCGAGTTGTGGAAACACACGCAGCTCGTGATTGACGCAATTCCCGGGCGTGGAGCGGGATTTTCGATAGAAGCGCCCGAAGGAATGCGATTTCTGACGCGGTCGAACGTATTCGGGAGCGACGAAATGTGCGCGCTCGATGCGGTCGGAGTAAAACGCGGGGATCAGGTTTGACAAACTGATTTCCGCTCGTCAAGCCCGCCCCACCGATTTTCCCTCCACAAACCATGCGGGTCGTTCCGGCCGAAACGGCGATGAATGCCGGAATACGCTGCATCCTCGGCAATCGATCATTTCCCGTCGCGCTTTTTCTGGAGCAACTCGCGAGCTTCTTTTTCGCCTTTGACGAAATACAGCTCCACTTCCGGTGGAACATGCCCCAGCGACGTTGCTGCCCGCCAAACCATTTCGGCGATGATCCGCACGTGAAAACTCGTCCCGAAACAAATGACGATCATTCCGCCGGCTTGGATACGTTTTGCTTGCAATTCCTTGCGCGCGGAATACGTGAACCCTTGAAGCTTGGTCAAATCCCCGACGACGTAAATGCGTCGCTTCGTGCCTGCCCATGCGGCGGTGAAATCGAGCAGCTTCGCCATGACCGGGCCGTCCGGTTGTCCGTCGAAACGCATGCAAAAGACATCGTCCGACTCAATGGTTCCGCTCGCATTTTCCAATGAAATCTTGGAAGACGAAGACGACCGAGCGCCCATGAAAAACCTTCCTCAATCCTTCATCTTCGCTCCCAGAGCCTCCTGGGCCAATTCGTCGTAACTCATGCGCTGCGCCCGCGCGAGCTCCTCTGCGGTAAAAAGGTGTTTTACGAAATCTTGCTCGACGCCCATCAAACGACTGAAAAATCCTCCGACAAACCGCCCCGCCACAGGGTGATTCACGCCGTCTTGCAAGAATCGCAAAAACTTGGAGAACGGACGACGCGCCTTGGTCTCGCGCCGCCCCAGGAGTTGCATTCGCTTGAATGCTTCGCGGAATCGTTTTCCATGCGGATCCACCAGAAGCATCGGCGTAAAAAACACATCGCGACTGAAGGCTTGCGCATGATAAAGCATATTCGCGAGCGCCCAGGCGCCCTGCATTTGAAGCGCCAAGGGCTGCGCCGCAGCCCGCTCTGCCATTTTTTGATCGTATTCGTCCGACGCATAATATCCGGACATGTAATAATCAATCGCAATATGCCGCGACTCGTCCCGATTGATGAGTTCCATCGCCGCCGCGCTCATCTCATCGTGTACGTAATCGTTGATCGATCGCAATAATGCGATGTCCAAAATCAATTCCCCCATCGTGATGTACACATTGGCGACATCGTCGGAAAGATGGCGAATCGCGCCGATGAAATGTGGGGTGAACGCGGTCAGCGCCGAACTCTGTCGATAGGTCTTGTAATGGTGCACGTCGTAGTAGTCGGCGAGCATCTGCGCCGCATGGGCATGACGAACCTCGTCCTTGACAAACGTTTTGAAAATCGCCTTGAGCGTCGGGTTTTCCACGCGCCGCTCTTGTTCGAGAAATAACGCTCCGGCCAATCGCTCGATGCCGGACATGTCCGTAAACATCTGGACAATCGCCATTTCGTCCTCGCGGGACATTTCCCGCGGCGCGCGGCTCCAATCGAGATCCCCCACATTCCACTGATCCCGCTCACACCGCTGGAGCATTTTCTCGAGGTCCATGGATAGGCAGAATACGAGCGACCCGGGCACATGTAAATCCGGTTATCTTCGCAGTAAATGTGGATTTGCGGCAAGCACTAGCGCCCGACGAACGAAAATTCGTTCGTTTCCGCCTCATTCGTCCCTGCGGCAGGGGCTGTGCACATAACGATAACGCCACTTGCTGAACGAAGGTTCCTTCGTGCATCATCGCCCCCATGCGCACAGGAGACGTCGTCGATGGCCGTTACGCCATTTTGGAGCGTGCCGGCATTGGAGGCGTCGGTTCCGTGTATCGCGCCTCGATCGGCAAACACAGTCGCTCGTCGCCGTAAAGGTGCTGCATGTACCGCATGCAACCGCACAAGCTCGATTCCTCACCGAGGCGCGAGCGCTCGCGGGACTCGAACATCCGCACATCGTGCGTTACGTGACGCATGGCATCCACGACGAAGAGCCGTTTCTCGTCATGGAATGGCTCGAAGGCGAGGCCCTGGATCGGCGTTTGGCCCGCGAACGACTCACGATCGATGACAGCGTGGACCTCGTGCGACGCATCGCATCCGCGCTCGGCGCCGCACACAGCCGCGGCATCGTGCATCGCGACGTCAAACCGAGCAACGTGCTCCTCGTCGACAATGCACTGGACAAACCGCGCCTGTTGGATTTCGGAATCGCGCGCGTCGACGATGTCGGCGGTGGTTTGACCCGTACAGGCAACGTCCTCGGAACCCCCGGCTACATGTCGCCCGAACAAGCTCGTGGAGACAAACGCTTCCTCGATGCCCGCGCCGATGTCTTCTCGCTCGGATGCGTTCTGTTCGAGTGCTTGACGGGACAAACTCCCTTCCACGGTCCGCACGCGATGGCCGTGATCATGAAGTTGTTGTCCGAAGACGCACCTCGTTTGCGCACCGTGCGTCCGGACGCACCCGAAGCGCTCGAAAGCTTGGTCGCCCGCATGCTCGCGCGTGAACCCCTGTCGCGCTTCATCGATGGCACCGCCGTCGTCAACGCGATCGATGCTCTCGGATCGCTCAAGACCATCGAGCCACAACCGATGTCCGTTCGACGCCGCATGTCGTCGAGCGCCGATCTGCTTCCCGTCGTTCCATCCGCGCCCGTCGCTTCTCCCGACGCACTCGCGATGGCGCCCACGATGATGGGCGTGTCGTCTCTGCGTGAGCTGTCCGATCGGTACAACACCGATCGCCCCTCATCGCCGCCGCCGGAAGCTCGCGGCTCTTGGCCCCCACCACCTCCAAGCGTTTCGCCCATCAGCCGAGCCCCGTCGAGTCCGACGCTCGGCGCACGCGCTTCGGCATCGGGCACGCTTCCACCATCGAGCGTTTCCGCGCCGGGAACAGTGCCTCCTCCAAGCGATCGTCGCTGGTACGAAAAGCTCCCTCGAGCTCCGGGCAAGAGTCCGTTTCAGGTCAAAGGACTTGCGTACAAAGGCCTGTTGCACTTCGTGTCGTCGAAGATCGACGGAGGAGTCGCCGTGCTCGCGGCAAGCATGCGCGACGCGCCGCTGCGCGACTACATCACGCAGACGTTTCTCCCTTCCACGTTCTACGACGCGTTGCCGTTGGTCGCCGCCAGCGCCGCCGCGGCAAACATGACCAACATCGCGCTCGATACGTTCGCCCACAACCAAGGTCGAGCGCAGGCCAAGTACGATGCGGATCATGCATTCCGCGCGCTCGTTCAAGGCCGCACGATCGAAGACTTCCCCTCACGCTGCAAACGTATCGCTTCGAGTTACTTCAACTTCGGCGAGTGGGAAGCGAACTCGTTTTCGCCCGGAACGGTAACGTTTGTGGTCAAAGGAATTCCGGCGTGGTCGGCACCGTGGTTCGGTCCGCTCCTCGGCGGATACGCTTCGATGATGGTGCAACACGTGGCCCGGAAAAACGCTTCCTCCACCGTCTATCCGACCCGACGCGACGGAACGACCGAAGGCATTCAGACCGTCATCGTCGAGATGGACATCTCGTTCTGATCCGCGCGGCGGCGAGTGCGGATGACGTCGGAGTTTGTCGAACGTGAACCGCCGGATCAGCGCATCATGCGGCCGACGAAAAACGGCCCCATTTGCGTGATGAATTCGCTGGTTTGTCGCGTCTTGCGCATCGACTGCACGACGTGCGACAGCGGGTGAAGGTTTGCCCCGATGAGTCCGATGACGAAGTCGTTGTCGTGCGTATCGAGACCGTGACTGGCGAGACGAATGTCGTGCGCCAGATCCTGCGCGCCGTACGCCCGGCCGATCGTCCCATGCTCGCGCAAGATCGATCCTTGCTCGCGGGGATCCAGCTTCGCAAACGCACCGCTGCGGCGCAGCGGATACCACACGGCCCACGGCCACGCGTGGTTTGTCACGGTCGCGATCGGACGCTCCACCATCCAATACAAAAGCTCTTGCTCGTATCCCGTCGAGTACGTCCTTCCAAGCATCGTCATCTCGGGACGCAAACGCAGCGCCCGATGTTCGAGCAGTACCGGACGAACCACGTCGGTGAACGCCGCCGGATCTTCGCTCCACGTGAGCACACCGAAGCTCCAAGGATCATTGACGTCTTCGTAGATCACGACGCCGACGTTCCTGCGCTCGATCGACTCGCGAACACGTCCCGGCACGACGCTCTCCGGACCCGAACGATCTTCGAGCACCAAGAGCTGCATGAACAGGCGACGATTCAGCTCCTGCGGCTTGCCGTCTTTCGGCGCTCCGCGTTCGAGCACATCCACGACGGGCAGTGCCGCCTCTCCCTGACCATGACCGGCACCGTGTTTCGCTTCGCTCATGCTCGATGGCTACTCGGCTCGGCGCCTCGCGGCAACACGGATCGAAACGCCCCTGCATCCTGTGATACGCTCGCGCTCGACATCCGCATGACGACCGATCTGTTCTTCGCGCTCACACCGCACAAGGTGCTCGAAGCTGTCGAAAAAGTAGGATTCGCCTGCAATCCTTTGTGTTACCCGCTCAATTCCTTCGAGAACCGCGTGTACGAAGTGGAGCTCGAGGATCGCACGCGCCTCGTGGCGAAGTTTTACCGTCCGGGTCGATGGACCGAAGCGCAGATCCTGGAAGAACATCAATTCCTACTGGATCTGGAAGAAGCGGAGGTTCCGGTATGCCCGCCATTGAAACTTCCGGACGGTCGAACGCTGAGTGAAATCGATGGCATTGTGTACTGTTTATTTCCCCGCAAAGGGGGACGCGCCCCGGACGAACCCGACGACGAGCTTTTGTTGCGCTTGGGAATGCTCACGGCGCGCATTCACAACGTCGGAGCCGCGCGAAAATCCGCCCATCGATTGGTCATGAACGGGATCGAGTTCGTCCATAAAAACCTGGATCTATTTCGCGAACGAAATACGATTCCGCCTCGGCTCGCGCCGCGTTACCATCGAGCAGCCGAATACATCGCCAAGAGCGTCGACATGTATTTGCAAAAAACCGACGTGCATCGTATTCACGGTGATTTGCATCCGGGCAATTTGCTTTTACGGGACGACGTGCTTTGCGTGCTCGATTTCGACGATATGGTCACGGGCCCCGCGGTGCAGGACATTTGGCTGCTCGTTCCCGGTCGTGACGTGGAATCGCGTATGCGCCGCGAATTATTTTTGGAAGGTTACGAGCAAATGCGCGCCTTCGATCGCCGCACGTTGCAGATGGTCGAACCATTGCGAGGTTTGCGACGCATCCATTACGCCGCCTGGATCACGCGCCGCTGGCATGATCCTATTTTTCCCCGCACGTTTCCCCAATTCGGCACGGAAATGTATTGGGATGAAGAGACGCGGGACCTCGAAGAAATCGTGCGTGCGCACCAACAGGAATCGAGCAGGACCGCACCGTCATGACCGCGTATGTCGTGTATGACTTCGAAGCGGTCATCGACCGGGACAATCCCCCGCCGGAAGGATCGGATCCGGACAAAGTACCGGCCGTCGCCCATTTGGAGATTGTCTCCGGCGCCATCGTCGCGCTCGTTTTGGATGGTCCGCGAACGCGCGTCCAAGTTCCCCGACTGCTTGGCATGCCAAACTTTGGTGAAGCCGCGATACTTCGTGACTTCGTGGGTATGGTTGGAAAACACCGCCCCGTTCTCGTGTCTTGGAATGGTCGAGGTTTCGATTTACCGCTCGTCATTGCGCGCTGCGTACGCCATGCCATCGTCGCTCGTTGGCTTTGGGATCGCGATTTTGAAGATCGCTATCGAGGGACAAACCACGTCGATTTGCAGGATGCCGTGAGCCTTCGCGGCGCGGGGCGCCCGTCACGTATGGCGGCATTTGCTTGTTTGGCGGGTTTTCCCGGGAAAGTCGGCGTGGATGGATCCGACGTCGAGGGTTTGTGGCAAAGCGGCGCCGCCGGAAAAGATGCCGTTCGTCACTACAATCTGAGCGACGTCGCCTCCGAGGCCGCCATATTGCTCCGCGTCCTCTTCTGTCGCGGCGATATCACCGCGGATGAATACCGAACCGCCGGCCGCGCGCTGCTCGATCATATCGATACCGATGCGCGCCTCGCCCCTCTGCGCAACGTCATCAATCGCGCGCGATTCTTACTGGATGGCGAATCGGCGCCATAAACACCGCGCAACTGCTACTTCACCGTTTCACAAAACCCGTCATTACGTCACGAAGGGAGTGGACGAGACGGTCCGAGGAATGCGAAGCTCGCGCGCAACACACGAGGGAGAACATGCGAACGCTCATCGTCAGCGATCTACATTTGGGTAACGGCGGTCCTTATGATGTTTTCGAAGGTGGGACCGCGTTACCTGCATTGCTCGATCATCTGGCCGATGATCGTCTCCACGTGATCGTCAATGGTGATTCGGTCGACTTCTTGATGAATGACGATCCCTTGGAGCTCGATGTCTCCCGTGCCGTCGCTCAAGCCCGAGCAATCGCGGCGTGTCCCGCGAGCGCCGCCGTGCTTCAGGCATTCGGCCGCGTGCTCGCCAAAGGAGGCGACGTCACGATTCGAATGGGCAACCACGACGTGGAGCTCTTCGAGCCTCGGGTGCAGGCGGTTTTTCGCGACGCTCTGGGACAACCGGCCGAGATTGCGCAAAAGTTGGTCTTCGCCGACGGCGACAAACCACAGATCGTCGATGTCGGCGGCACGCGCGTGCTCGTCGCCCACGGCGAGCAAAACGATGATTGGAATCGCATCGATTACGACCAACTTCGCGACGACCCATCGAAATACAAATATGCTCCCGGTTCGACGCTCGTGAAGAAGATTCTCAATCCGGGCGTGTCGGATCCGGCGTGCGGAATGCGATTTTTGAGTTTGCTGAAGCCGGATTTCCAAGGCGCCGCCTTGACGGCCTTGGCCGTGGAACCCAGCGCGGCCAAACTCGCGTGGCAAAAAGCCTCGTTCAGCATGGTTTGGCAACTTTATCGCCGCGCGAATATGCCACTTACGTTTTCCGATGACGCTCCGCAAGAGCCCGATTTTGGTCTTGACAAACGGTTTGAGGCCGCGGGGCTCAGCAAAGAAGAATTGGAGATCATCGAACAAGAGATCAGCGACAACGTCTTGGTGCCATTCCCCATCAATCCAAGTCAATTTGGCAGCGCCAAGGCAAAGATCGGCCGTGCGGCACTTTCCTATTACGCGCGAATGCAAAAGAAATTGGCGGGCAAAGAAGCCGACGATTACTTTTTGCTGGATCCGGCGGAAGACGAATGGAAAGAGGCGCAACGTTTGTCGGAGAAATATTCCTGCAAAGCCATCATCATCGGGCACAGCCACGCGGCGCGCTTCAAACACGATTCGAATCTGCTGTATGCCAACAGCGGCACGTGGATCGGCCTGATGAGATTGCCCAGCCAAGAAGCTTCGGACGATGATTGGGTCGCTTTCTTGGAAGAACTGCGCAACAACAAATCGCTCGACCCGGCCAAACAGAATTTGGCCAAAGTGCTTACGAAATTCACGGCGGTGCTCATGTCGCCGCATGACCGAGGGGGCGCGAAAATCTCGCTCGTGGAATGGAACGACGGCGATCTCGTGACCTTGCGATCGGGTTGGATCCCGGCTCAACGAAATGGCTGATCGCCGCGGAGGTTCGTCATGTCAATCCAATTGATGCTCGCTCGAGAAGACGGCCGTCCGTATTTGGCTGAGGAAGGGTGTGATCCCAACGAAGCCACGAAAGCCGCCGCACCTGCCACCGAGGAAGCTTTTTCGAACTTTCGCGAGGACTTCGAGCAACCCAACGATTTGTCCAAACAACGTTGGGGGCTCATCGTTCCCGAGGGGCCCGAAGGAAAACGCCTGACGGAATTGATGGCGCCCTTGATTGCGGCCCGAAAGGAAGAACAAGGCGAACAGCCGTTTGTCTTTACGGTTCCGCCGGACATGACATCGTCGCAAGCCGCCGATTGGTGGGGCAAAGTTTACAACGGAAAGTCGTACAATTCGGTGGCCCTCACCGAGACAAACCGTCCTCGGTATCTGTTGATTCTGGGCGACCCTCGCCAAATTTCCTGGGAGGCGCAGCAATACTTTTCCGCGAATGCGTACGTCGGACGTTTGTCATTCCCAGACGATGCCGGCTACAAAGCGTACATGTACAAGCTTCTCGCGTACGAACGTGCCGCCAAAATCGAGGAAAAGAAGGTTCGCGCGATGTTCTTTACCGTGCTCGACGGCACGGCGGCGACGTCCACCGGTCATACCGGTTTGATGAAACCCACGATTGCCGCATTGGAAGAAGAGTACGTAGCGAAGGCCCTCGAAGCCGCGGGGCTCGTCCAGCTCGGCAAGGACACGCCGGTGACGCCGGAGGAATTCTTGCAGGCCAATGAATCGCGCGATCCCACGATGTTGTTCACGATAAGCCACGGCATCGGAGCAGCGGCGAACGTCGAGGATAACGAGCGTCGGCGCATTCAAGGCGCCATGAGTTTCGGGCAGGGCAAACGAATTACCGCCGAAGATGTCGCAGGGCGCCCATTTTTGCCGGGCGGCGCGTGGTTTTTCTTTGCTTGCTTCAGCGCGGGAACGCCCACGCGCACGGCTTATCGCCATTGGCTGGCGCGCCTCAAGGAAGCCGGCCTCGCCGTGCGGCAAAGCGACATCGACGGGGTCCTCACGTCGCTCGCCAAGGATGAATCGTTTGTCGCAGCATTGCCACAAGCAGCGCTGGCCAATCCGGATGGTCCGCTCGCCGTCATGGGTCACGTCGACTTGGCGTGGACCTTCAGTTTTCAAGACGGCCTGAGCAAGAGCTTCCGCTCGAGTCGATTCCAGAATGTTTTCCGAGGTATCGTCGAGCGTGCGCGCATTGGGCCGAGCTACTACGATCTGCAGCGGGTATTCAATGTCGCGAACAACGACTTGACCGGAATGCTCAACGAGGAGGAAGAAGCGCGCGAATTGAATCGAACGCTCGCCGACGAAAAAGACCGCCCGCTGCGCAAAGCCGGATTGTGGATGTTGCGCCAAGATCTCACGGCTTATGTGCTTTTGGGCGATCCGGCAGCTCGAATCGCCGCAACGGCGTCGCCGGATGAGGTGCGCAAAGTCGTGCCCAAAATCACCAAAAAAGGCAAATACTGGTGGGCTTGCTGCCCCTTCCACAGCGAGAAATCCCCCTCCTTCCACGTCCGCGAAGAGCAAAACAGCTACTAC
>CAYSYX010000331.1:0-10597 GCA_964435055.1 uncultured Polyangium sp.
GTGGCACGCGGTATTCGCCGGAAGCTTTGTCCTTGGCTGCATTCGGGGACGAACTCATGGTCGGAGGCGCGTCGCTTGGTGCGGTGTATCCCGATCCAGCGGCGAATGAAGCCACTTTGTGCACCGACGAGGACAATTCATATTGCTTTTTCGCGTTCGGCATGGGCCGTACAGATCAAAAGCGGCGTTGGTTTCGGCAATGGGTGATGTTCCGGGAGTCTCAGTGGACGAGCAATTTCCAAATTGCGGCGGGACCTGACGGGCTTGCTTTGGCCGCGCAAGTCATTCAGCCGCTGGACTTGGGGACGGGGCAGCTCGAGCCGAAGGGCGAGCAAGACATTGTGGTGGCGAAGCTGCCGAAGTTGCCGTAGCGGTCTGAAAAAAGTTACAAAACGTTGTTACCTCTTGCGGCGCCCGACGTTGATTACGTTGACGGCTGCGAGGTTCACCGTTCGCGGAGGGTTTGCATGGTTGCCGGTGCGTTTGTCGTGCCAAGACATTGCATGCGAATCCTCTGGGGACGGCAAACGTTGCGGCATGACCCCATCCAATCCCCGGGGCCGATCGCGGCAATTCGCTTGGGCAGCAGATAACACGTCTGCGGTCGGCTCGGGGGAGCGGATTTTTGCTCGTATTGGATTGTCCCGAGCAACTCGTGAAAGGCGGCAACATGAAAGGGCGCGACGGCGACCGGGATTTTACAATCCGCGTGGGTGCGCGCATTGAGTCTTTGCGACACGAACGAGGTCTGTCATTGCGAAAACTGGCGCAAATGGCGGAGTGTTCGGCGGGGCATTTGTCGCTGATGGAGTCGGGCATATCGGCGATCAACGTGATTACGTTGCAAAAGATTGCGCGCGCATTGCGGGTGAAGCCGTACGATCTGCTGAACCATACGCCGGACGATGGGGATATTAGGTATGTGGTGGAGCAATTGAGGCACGACGCGGTAATGGTGGGCGCGAAGGTGAGGGGGTGGGTGCGGGCGAGCGGGACGAGGGTGGGGGCGAGGTGAGGTGGGATTTGGGATTGATTCGGGCACTTGGCAAAACCCTGGCGTCGCTATCGCAAAGCATGGGGAAAGGAATCAATCCGGGTCGCCGAACAATCGTTCGACTTCGTCGAAGTAAAGCTCGAGCGGTTTGCGGCGAACGCCGAATTGTTTTTCGATCATCATCTGCACAATGCTTTCTCCGTCGAGCAGTATGATAGGCACGGCGCCGCGTTTCAGAGAAACCGATTTGGCACCTTCGGTGAATTCAGATGTCGTAAAGAAAATACCTTGTTCAAATTCGCCTTGAATGGCACCTCGGAATTTGTCGACTTCGGGTCGTTGGACTTTGCCCTCCCACTTTTTGCATTGAAATGCAACGCCCATGGTGGCAAGACCGACCTTCAATTGACCGTGACCATCAATCCCACCATCGCGCGAAATGGACGTGACCTTCATATCGATGAAACCGTAAGCCGAGAGCAGTTTCTTGGCAAAGTCCTCGAATTGAGCGGGAGTGAGCGCAATCAATCGTTCGAGCAGATTGTCCTTGAATTGCGCGACGTATTCATCGTGAAGTGCGACGAGGTTCAGGGGTGCCGTTGTTGACGGCGCAGCCTTGGACTTTTCGCCGGCAATGCGCGCCCGCCCCCGGTCTGTGATGGCCCAAATTCCTCGACTGGGACTCGACATCTCGCCCTTGCTGATCAGGCTTTGCCGTACCCACTGCACACGATTTTTCCATTTGAAATCGCCGCTATCGAGTTGTTCGGCAAGGTCCTCTTTCGTCAGCTCGGGGAAGCGTTTTTCGAGGCGTGGATAGATGTCCCCAGGTTTTGCCTCGCCCCCGGGCATCTCGGCAAGAACTTGGAGCAGTGGCAATTCGATGAGGACTTGTTTCGGGATCATGGCGAGTGAAGCGCAGACTATCAGAAGTGACCGCGGCATGTCCAGCATCTTGCTGCCGTGACGCGGATTTCGCTTGTAACGGTGTAATTGTTTCGGTAGGTTGCCGGATTGGGCCAGAGAACCCGCAAAATAGAGTTGGAGCCGACGTCGTGAATCCCAAGTCCGCCATGAGTGAACCCCCGGCATATTGGTTCGTAGGAGCCGCGTACGGTAGGAGAGACGATCAGACGTCGCGATTCGTTGACGAAGGGATCTGGGAGAACGGTTACGACAATCGATATCTCGATCTTGTCAAATCGATTCGACAGGGCGATCGAATTGCTATCAAGTCGACATACATCCGGAAAAACAATCTGCCCTTCGACAATAGGGGTCAGATCGTTTCGGTCATGGCAATTAAAGCCATTGGGATTGTGACAAAAAACCTAGGAGACGGTCGAAGGCTGGAGGTCGATTGGACTCGCCTCGAGAAACCGCGCGAATGGTATTTTTATACTTACCGCGTGACCATCGTTAAAGTTCAACTGGGCGATTGGAAAACGGATGCGTTGATCGCATTCTCGTTTGATCAAAAACCCCAAAATATCGATCGATTCAGAAATGCCCCGTATTGGAAAGACCGCTTTGGAGATGCGCCCGAGAACGACCGCCGTTTCCAATGGACACGCTTCTATCAGGCCATTGCGGACAAGTTGCTGGCGTTCAAGAACGATCGACCACGGCTTGTGACGGAACTTCGCGCAATGGCCGAGCGCGTTGACAAAATTCCCAAATGGAACGACATTTTCAAGGATGGCACGAAAGGCCCGTTGAAGGACATTTGCCCATTTACCTTCATAGGCATCTTCAATCGCGGTATCAAGGAAACGCACCGACGAACCATTGCCGCAGAATTCGCAAAATTCTTGGGCGTCAGCGAGCCTGTACCAACCTCGTTCGAGGGAATTCCACTCGTCAACAATCAGAGCTCTTGGTTTTTCGGTTACGAGACGAAACGACGCGATGACGACATCGACGCGCTTTGGAATATCTTTGCAGAGGCCATTCGTTTCGCCGATTCGGATGATACTGACGCCCGAGCCACATTTGTAGCTGCTTTTGATGATGTCATCCAACGTTATGGTGCCGGTTGGAACTTGACCATCGGATTGTATTGGATTCGGCCATGGGAATTCCCTACACTTGACAGCAAATCACGCCGTTTCATCAAAGAGAAATTCGACTTTGATATCACTACGAATAGCGCCAAAGGCTATTGCACTGGTGACGACTATGTGTCTATTCTTGAAACGCTCGAAGCGCGATTCCAAGACGATGATTCGCCGGTGAGATCGTTTCCCGATTTATCGCTTGCCGCATGGGATGATCAAACCCCGCTAAGTGGCGACGATGACGTCATTGATACGACTGGCGAAGATGGCTCCGATGTCAAATCCATGCCAATCGCCTCGTTCCCAATCAAACCCTACTCCATCGATGACATCATCCACGACGGCTGCTTCATTGAACGCCCAGAGCTCGAGAGGATTCTCGGCCGGCTGCGTACCAAGAAAAACCTCATACTTCAAGGACCACCCGGAACGGGTAAGTCCTGGCTCGCCAAACGCCTCGGTTATGCGCTTATGGGAGAACAAGATCCCACACGATTACGTTCGGTTCAATTCCATCCGAATCTATCGTATGAAGACTTCGTTCGCGGGCATCGACCTGGAGAAAATGGCAGATTAACGCTGGAAGATGGCCATTTTCTCAGAATGATTGCCGACGCGCAAAAGGCGCCTCATGCACCGCACGTATTCGTTATCGAAGAAATCAATCGCGGAAACCCAGCGCAGATTTTGGGTGAAATGCTCACCCTCTTGGAGGCCGACAAGCGAAAACCCGAAGAAGCATTGCAACTCTGTTATCCACTCGAAAAAGGCGAGCGAATCCATATCCCCGACAACCTGTACGTCATCGGCACGATGAACATTGCCGACCGCTCCATCGCGCCGCTCGATATGGCTCTACGCCGACGATTTGCCTTTATCGACCTGGAACCCGCATTCGGATTGCGTTGGCGTGAATGGGTTCGGGAGAAATTCAACGTGTCCCCGGATATCCTCGCCGATATCGAAAAACGTCTTCTGCTGCTGAATGACGAAATCGCCAAAGACAGAAAGCTCGGACGCCATTTTTGCATCGGGCATAGTTTTGTCACTCCGCACGAGGCGGTCGGCAACGCGGAGGATTGGTTTCGCCAAATCGTTGAAACGGAAATCGGTCCGGTGCTCGACGAATATTGGTTTGACGATTTGGAACAGGCACGCAAAGCCAAAGAGCGGCTACTCAAAGGTTCCTGATCGTGGTCGACACATTCGTGGCAACTGAGTCTGTCGCACCCGACCAAACGGGGTACATTGGCCGGATTCCCGTGCGGAATCTTTGGCTGCTCATGTTCTACGCGTCGGATCTTTTCAGCCAATTGGGCAATGATCGGCACGCCGTGGAAGACGCTCCCGAGGAAATCCCCGATTTGATTGCGGAAATCTTGATTCATGCCGTTGATCAACGCATTCGACGCAATCTTGGGTTTGGATACCAAACCCGTGAAGCGGTCTTGGGATGCGTGCGTGGTCGCATTGATTTGTTGCAAACCGAGCGCCGGCAGCTACTCGAACGTGGGCGCGTGGCTTGTCGATTCGACGAACTGACGGTGGATACGCCACGCAATCGTTTTGTCCGTGCGGCGCTTGAAGAAGTCGCGAATGTGGTAAAACGGCCCAAGCTTACTCGAGAATGTCGCGCGCTGGCGTCGACGCTGCGTCAAATGGGCGTAACAGGACAAACACTCGAGCGAAATGCGGTGTCCGTGGATCGATTCGGGCGTCATGATGTCGATGACCAACGCATGGTGACCGCTGCGCAGCTCGCGTTTGACCTCGCATTACCCACCGAAGAAGGGGGAATGAGGCATTTGCCCGTGCCGGATCGGGAAATCACGTGGGTGCGAAAGCTTTATGAGAAAGCCGTGGCCGAGTTTTACAAAGTGGTCCTTCGCCCTCCGAAATGGCGTGTTCGAGCACAGCATTCATTGACTTGGCCTATTGAAGGTAAAACGCCGGGCATCGATCATATTTTGCCGGGTATGCGTACGGATGTCGAAATCGATGATGTGGAGTCACACCGGCGCATTGTCATTGATACGAAATTTACGTCGATCGTGACGCGTGGCTGGTATCGCGAAGACGCCATTCGCAGCGGTTATTTGTATCAGATTTACGCGTACCTGCGGTCGCAAGAAGGAAATGGCGACCCTTATGCGGACACAGCGTCGGGACTTCTTTTGCACCCTGCCATTGGCGATAGCGTTGACGAGAGCGTCGTCATGCAAGGGCACGAGATACGATTTGCGACGGTGAATCTTGCCGCGAGCGCGCTGGAGATAAGGCGGCAGTTGTTGCGGGTGGTGAAAGCGAATCTGGTCTATCTCGAGTCGGGTGGCGAGGTAGAGACGTGTATTGGATGAACAACCATGGAACTTGAATTCATTCGTGGCAAAATCAATCGCTTGCTCACCTCGCTCGACAAGAGCTTCGTCGAGCGACAAACCCATATTCGCGTTGCGCTTCTCGCGATGCTTTCAGGACAGCACGTGCTGCTGCTCGGACCACCTGGAACGGCGAAGAGTCTGCTCGCGCGTGCGCTTTGTGAATGCATTCATGATGCAACGTTTTTTGAGTATCTCCTTTCGAAGTTTACGCATCCCGATGAAATTTTCGGTCCAGTCAGCATTCCCGGGCTCAAGGAGGAAGATTATAGACGCCTTACCGATGGGTATTTGCCCCGAGCTCACATTGCATTCCTCGATGAGATATTCAAGGCCAACAGCGCCATTTTGAACAGCCTGCTCACGCTCATCAACGAACGCGTTTTTCACCACGGCAAACACCGTGATTCCGTTCCCCTCATTGGCATCGTTGGTGCGAGCAACGAAGCACCGGACCCCGATGGAGGGCTTGGCGCGCTTTACGATCGTTTTCTCGTTCGCGTAAGCGTTCCACCGATCGAGGATCCCGACCGTTTTCTGAAAGTTTGTCTCGGTGAGATATCGCCTTTTCGACCCGTTGCCACGGACAGACTGATGCGTGTCGAGCTCGAATGGCTACGTGAACGGGCGTCGACCATAACCGCAGATGCCAATGCTCGGCGCATTCTGCTGCGAATACGCGAGCGATTTACTCAAGAAGGCATCGATGCCAGCGATCGTCGATTTCGTTGGGCAGTGGGCCTTTTGCAAATGTCGGCGTTGACCTCCGGACGAGAGAAGATTACGCCCCTTGATTTATCGCTGCTCGAGTATTGCTTTGGGGATCCCGGCAGCAATCAACTCGCCGTACGCAAATGCGTGCGCGAATCACTGACGAGCACCGACGATCACAATGAATACTTGGCTCCATTGCGCCAATTTTGGTCGACGATGCAGCGAGATGCACCATCACCCGAGTTGGCACGCTGGCGCAAACAAGTCAGCCGTAAACTCGACGAATTCGATGAAAGCTGTGTACAAGCACGGGCGTTGATGGATCAACACCTCGCGCACCTCGAAACAGAGCGCACGCATACCCCATGGTGCACCGAATTGCCTCCCGAACTCGTCGCCGGTCTCGTGGCGATACGCACGAAAATTCAAGGTTATGCGAATGCGAGCGAACAACATCGCAACGCAGTGGCTGCTCATCGACCAGCAACCGTTTTGCTGACTCGAGCGCAGAATACTGGTCATCATCGGGGGTATTATTATGACGAACCCGTGATTTGGCTTCAAACGAAAGGTAATGAGCATGCCGTTGGCTTGGATTCTCAGGGGACGCCAATGTCTACGCATCGCTCCTACCACAATGGCACCATCCCAAGCATCACGATCGATGATGCAACCGCGCACGCCATCATGCTGGCCGCGAATGTTGACAGCGTAATGCAAAATCTCGCCGCAAATGCACTTGCGGGGTTGATGACGACCGCAGAGCCGTCAGGGCGGCGACGCCAATTGCCCGAAGTGCAACCTTTGAAGCTGGCGCTCCTTGGATTTCAGCAATGGGCGAAAAAGCACGTGAGCCCAACATTGCCAGTGGTTCCGCCGCTCGAAGTTTCTCCAAACGCACAAAAAACGAAGAAAGCAAACGATTCGGATGAAGAATACGAGGACGAAGAATGACGGATTCCGCCTCGACTGATCCACTCGAACCATTGAAGAAGGCGACGCCGGAGCTTCGCAAAATGGCGGAGTCCGTAGGATTAGGTGAATGGATCGGCGAAGCTACGTATGCCATTGCGAAACGATTGAGCGGACAACCGCCAAGTGACCCTGGACCACTTGGAGCATTGTGGTTTGTCATTGCCGATGGTGAATTGCGATTGCTCGAAGCGGCTTGTGGCAAAGAACCATTACGCGCAGCAAGTTGTGCCATTGCTTGGATCGCCCATGTGCTTCGGCATCATGGTGCCGCACATACGGAAAAGTCGCGACGCGAGGAAACGCAAAAGGGGAGTGTGTCAGATGACGAAGAGACAGCAAACATTCAAGCAGCCCTGCAACAATTGATGCGGCGTCAAGTGCCCAATGGGTTTCCCCCACTCGTAAAGGGTACGATTCCCAAGAATGCCGGCGCGTTGGAAATCGGCGCGCGTATTCGCAAGAGTCTCGACGCTGATGGGGCCATGAGCGCAGGAATGACGGCTGCGCGCCAATGCGATGATGTCATGTTGGCGCTCGGTTCGCTCGTGCCAGGGCTTGGATGGGATTTTAGTCAAGGTTATTTGCATCAAACTTTGTTGTTTCAGTTGGAAAAACTTTCTGCATTGCTATCTCGATTGCCAACATTACGTCGAATTGCGGATGAATTGGGTCGTGCCGAGGCATTTCAACGTCGCGCACGTCGAGCGCTCGCGGGTGGACGAGAATCCGTGGTCGGTGTGCGCGTCGGGGGCGATATTGCCGACGCTCTCGTTTGTGAACTTGCGCTGCTCGCTTCGCCAGAAACCGAAGATTTGTTCTTTCAACGATTGATTGAACATCGTTTGTTATGCTTGGAACTCGAGGGGACCACGACCGAAATCACGCCACGCGACGAACGCCGTGGTCCCGCCATTGCGTGTGTCGATACGAGCGGTTCGATGCAAGGCGCTCCGGAAGCTGTAGCAAAAGCGCTCATTTTGACCGTGGTAAAACAACTCGTGCCCAAAGGTCGCTCGGTGCAGCTTCTCTTGTTTGGCGGACCCGGAGAATCAACACCGCTCGAAATTCGCCGAGGGCGCCGAGGTTTGAATGATTTGCTCGACTTTCTGGCGATGGGATTTCACGCCGGAACCGATTACGATACGCCGCTCCTGCGGGCGACTGAATTATTGAAAACGCCAGATTACGCCAAAGCGGACATTCTCGTCGTCACGGATGGCCTCTGTCGAGCAAGCGAACGAATCGCAGGCCAGGTTGATCAGGCAAAGAAACAGGCCAATGCGCGCGTATTGTCGGTTGTCGTCGGCGGGGATATGGCCGGTGTGGAGCGGTTCAGTGATCAAGTATGGCGGCTGGATCCCAATGCCCCGGTTTCGGGGGGTATCAATGTAAAGGCGTGGAGCAAGTCGTGAGCGAATGGACTTGATCAGGGACATGGGCGGAGCAAGTTCGGTGTCCGCTCGCCCGCCCGTCCAGCACCCCGCCCCGCCCCTCTCCCTCCGGACAAACCCCTCCCACTTCCAGAAATTCCCGTGGCCTCACCATGGCCTCAACGAGTGTCACACGGCGTCTTTTCGTGTCGCGTAGCGTCGCCTTCCTGAGAGAACGTCGCAATCGCAAAGGTGGCCGAAATGATGCTGTTTTCGTTGTGTATCTCAGGCGTTGGAGACGGTTTTCCCTGAAATCTCCGGGTCATTTCCTAAACCGTTGGTCGCAGGTTCGATTCCTGCCGGGGGCGCTAGAGAGTGCGGGTACTTAGATGAACCTCTTGTGCCGCCGGTCATCAAAAATGGCCTTGTGCCACGTAACGGCGGTGAATCTGCGGCGAGCGAAGGGGATTTGGGGCGAGCGCGGCCGCCGGCGCATCGCGTGCAGCTCGCACGGGCGCTTGCCGATGCGGTGGTCGCGGCCGTCGAGGCGGGGGACGTCGAGGGGGCCAAGGTGGCCGTGGGGATGCTGGAGCAGTTTGTTGCGTATTCCGCTCCACTCGAGCACTCGTTCCGGTCGCACCCGAGCAGCCATTCCGCTGCACTCGAGCACCTTCGGAGCGTAGCGACGATCCCCTCGCTCGCGGCACCTACCTCCCGTTCACCATCTGACCGCTCCCTTTTTCCACCGCGTCGGAGCTCCGCGACGATTCCCTTGCCCTGGCCACGTCACCATCAGCCCTGTTCTTCCTCCTTCTTTCCTTCTTTTATTTTTCCCTCCAAACCTTTTTTCTTCCGCAGCGATTGGCCGCGCAGTGCGATCACGTGAGCGTTATGCACCAGCCGGTCGCAGATGGCGTCCGCGAGCGTAGGATCAGCCTGCATTTCGTGCCAAGTTTTCGTCGGCACTTGGCTCGTCACCACCGTCGATCGACGATCATAACGATCGTCGAGCACCTCGAGCAAATCGCACTGCTCCCCGTGCGTCAGGGGTGCGATGAAAAGGTCGTCCAAGAGCAGCACGTCCAGTTTGGCAAGGCGCGCCAGCGTCGCGCCGTAGGAGCCATTGGCGCGTGCAATGGCAAGCTCGCCGAGCAGCCGCGAAGCACGCACGCAAAGCGCTCGATGCCCACGCCGGCACGCCGCCTCTGTGAGCGCGGCGCCGAGATAACTTTTGCCCGTTCCCGTCAGCCCCGTAATGATCACGTTTTGCTTGGCCGTTATCCAATGTCCCGTCGCCAATGAGCGCACGACCGATTTGTCCACGCCGCGAGCCGGATCGCAATGCACATCCTCCAAACATGCCTGCATTCCGATCTTCGCATCCTTCACCCGCCGCGCAATGCGACTGTTTTCACGAGCGGTCCATTCGCGGTCGATGATGAGCCCCACGCATTCTTCCATCGACAACGAGCTGCCTCCGGATTTGTCGCACAATTCTCGGAATGCATCGGCTGCATGCGTCATCTTGAGCTGTTTCAGTTTTTCAATGGTCTGTTCAACGATCATCACGCCTCTCCTCGTTCATTTCGAGGCGCATCGGAATGACCCGGCTCTTGCCGAGTCCACTCGTGTCGAAGCCGATCGAGCACGTCCACGAGCATCGTGCCCGTATTCGTCGGTGGCTCGTGCGAGGGTTCGTCCGGTGCGCCCATCATAATCGCAAGTCGCTCTTCCGCCAAATATTTTGCTTCGATTTCCTCCTCGTCGTTCTTGGATGGTTCCTCTCGCGCAAAATACGCGCCGCCTCGAATATTTTCGTGCACGACGGCCTTTTCTTGACGTGGCGTCCGAATTGCCGGGACCTTGTCGAGCCCGCTCTTCAGAATGGCTTCGACACTTTTCCGCGTTGGATTGCCAATCGCAACGGCTCTCGCGCACGCCGCATCGAGTCGTTCATTGCCATATCGCTCGGCCATCCGCACCAGCGCAAGACATGCTCGCCGGCCAGATTCGGGATGAGGTCCGCGAGTGAGAATCGCCTCCGCAACAACCGCGGCATTGGGCCCCGTTTTTCCGGCCCAGCCAATGAGCCGCTCCGGAGGCCAATCG
>CAYSYX010000332.1:0-10563 GCA_964435055.1 uncultured Polyangium sp.
CTCGTCTCCATCGCTGCCCTTCGTGTCGAGTCCACATCTTCGAGGATGCGTCGACGTGTCCGTTTTGTGCCGCTCGCGTGCCGGTGAAAGGCATCGTCGCCGCCGCAGCGGGCGTGGTTGCGCTCGTCGCCGGCATCGGATGCGCCTACGGTTGTCCCGACGCACAATGCTCGGGCGGAACGGGTGGAGCCGCAGGCTCGGGTGGTGAAGGCGGACAAACCACCATGACCGGCTCGGGTGGCGCCGCCGGCGCAGGCGGTATGGTTGTCAATGACGCCGGAACCGACTGAATCCACCACCGCCGAGCGCGTCGCCACGGCTTCCCATAGCCCCACCGGGCTTGTTTACGTCGTCTGGGAACTGACGCTCCGCTGCGATCACGCCTGTAACCATTGCGGCAGTCGCGCCGCGCGAGCTCGTCCGGACGAACTCGCGACCGCCGAAGCATTGGATGTCGTCGCGCAGCTTGCGGGCATGGGCGCGCGGGAGATTACGCTGATTGGCGGCGAGGCGTATTTGCGTGAAGATTGGGACACGATTGCCCGAGCGATCGTGAACCACGGAATGCGTTGCACGATGACCACCGGGGGTCGCGGCATGACGCGGGAGCGTGCGCTACGCGCGAAAAACGCCGGGCTTTCGAGCATTTCCGTTTCGGTCGACGGTCTTCGGGACGCGCATGATTCACAACGGGGCCGAGGCAGTTTCGACTCGGCGCTCGAAGCGATGGACAACATTCGCGACGCGGGCCTCGAGCTTTCGGCGAATACGCAAATCAATCGCCAATCGTTACCGGACCTGGAAGCGCTGCTCGATATGTGGATAACGCGGGGCGTGCGTGGTTGGCAAATGCAGTTGACGGTGCCGATGGGACGCGCTGCGGAAACTCCGCAATGGCTGCTCCAGCCGTATGAATTGGCGTCCGTGTACGATCGTTTGGCGGCGATCGCCGAGCGCGGTGCCAAGCATGGCGTGCAATTTTGGCCGGCCAACAACATTGGGTATTTCGGGCCGTACGAAGCTCTTTTGCGAGGTCGAGGGGTCGTGGAAGATCGCGTTTGGGGCGGATGTGTCGCGGGAAAACACGCGATAGGTCTCGAATCGGACGGCACGGTCAAAGGTTGCCCATCGCTGCCGACGCAAGGGTATGCCGGGGGAAACGTTCGCGAAAAACCCATCGCGGAAATATGGGATACGACGCGGGAATTACGCTTCGTCCGGGATCGATCGGTGGACGATTTATGGGGTTATTGTCGCGGTTGTTATTACGCCGATGTTTGTCGCGCCGGATGTACCTGGACGAGCCATGTTTTTTTCGGCCGCGCGGGCAACAATCCTTATTGCCATCATCGCGCCATTGATTTTGCACGACGCGGACTGCGCGAGCGGCTCGTTCCGGTCGAATCCGCCCCCGGCGTGCCCTTTGATCACGGCCGATTCGATCTCGTCGTCGAACCGATCGACGCCCCGGTTCCGGACCTGCCCGACATTCGTCGGCGATTGCCGTTGACCGCCCGTTGACCTGACACACTCCGCCACTTCGTATCATGCGCTTGTCGAGGCTTGATTTTCAGGCACTCTCCAAGCACCGTTTCGATAAGTTGATTTATTCAAGACGCGAAATGTAGGGGCGCGATTTATCGCGCCCTTGGAAGGCGTTTCCCACGAGGGCGTGATGAATCACGCCCCTACACTCGTAAAATCAACGGGCTGTTACGCATGATGCCGATTCAGAAGGCTCCGTCGATGCCCAAAAAGGTTTGGCCGGGTTGAATTTGAATCCGCAGGTTCGCCGAAGCGGAGCTCGCCGGGCGTCGATATCCCATCACGACGAGCGTCGTTCCCGCCGCCAAGACAGCTCCGCCCGCGGCGAACGCCACGGTGCTCGCATTGCCGAACGTTTGCAATTGTGAAGCTGCCGTAAGTCCGGTTTTGTCGCAACGATGGTCGGCATTGCAATGAGCGTCGAGGGTTTTCTTTTCGGTCATGGCCATATTTCCCAAGACGGCGCCCGCGGCAACTCCGGCCACACCCAAGCCCACGCCGACAAATCCTCCCACCTTCAGTGGATTCAGTGGTTTTGTGACCGGCGGCGGAGGCGGCGGTTGAGGCGGTGGAGGAGGCGGCGGAGGCGGCGGTGGGGGCGGCGGTGGAGGCGGCGGAGCGAATTGGGCGGTAAAATCGATCTCCCGCGTTTCGCTTTCGGCCAAGGGAATGGTTTGTCGATATTCGGGCTTGTCCGGAAGAACCAAGACGACGTCGTGTTGTCCGGGATCCATCGGCAAGTTTCCCTCCAGCGTCGACGGTCGAAACTCGAGTTTGTCAATGATGATCTTCGCGCCCTCGGGAGGGGTCGCATTCCAGACGAATTTGAGGTTCGGGACGCGCGGTTTGAGTTCTTTGATGCGTTTTTTGGCCAGCTCGGAGCGTTCGAGGTGCGCGAATTTGGTGGCGCCCGTCATGCGAGCATACACGCGCAAGTAAGCTTCGTACACTCCGACGGCGGTGGCGATTTGCCCGGTTTTGTCGCGACAATCGGCTCGGGCAAACAGGACGCCGTCCTTGGCGTCGAATTCGTAGCTTTTGTCGAGCAACGGACAAGCTTCGACCAATTTTCCTTCGTCCTTGAGACGTTTGGCTTCGTCGAGGAGTTTTTTGGCCAGCTCGTCCGATTGCGCGTACGCGGGTGTGGACGAGAAAAACCCGGTCGCACCGATGACCGGCAATGCCCCAAGAAGGCCCACGGCAAAACGAGAATTGAAGCGGGATCGTCGCATCACAGGGGTTTGTCTTTCTATTGGCACATATTCAAAACGCACGTAAATCCGGGTGCGCAGTCCACAGCGGTCATGCAGATCGTTTTGCAGGCACTGCCGCCGCAGAGATAGGGATTGCAGGGGGTCGTACCATTATCGACGCAAATCCCCGAACCGTCGCACGTATCGGCGTTGGTCTGGGTCGAACCGGAGCAACTCTGCGCGACGCAGATCGTGCCCATGGGGGAGAAAACATCGAGGGGGCAGGAGGCGGAAGTGCCGTCGCACATTTCAGCAACGTCACATGCACCGACAGCGGTGCGACAAACCGTGGTTGCGGGCTCGAGTGAGTCTACCGGGCACGGCGCGCTCGAGCCCGTGCACATCTCCTCCACATCGCAATCACCTGCAGCGGGACGACACACGGTTATCGAGGGCTTGAACACATCCACGGGACAGGCGGCCGAAGAGCCGGTGCAGGTTTCTTGGGCATCGCAGACATCGACGGGGGGGCGACAAACCGTGCCGTTCAACTTGAAGGCATCGAAGGGGCACGACGCCGAAGAACCCGTGCACGTTTCGGCGATATCGCAAAGACCGCCTGCCGGGCGACAAACCGTGCCCATCGGATTGAAAGTATCGATTGGACACGACGCCGAAGAACCCGTGCACTTTTCGGCAACATCGCAACCGCCGGCCGCCGGGCGACAAACCGTCGTCGATGGCTGGACTGCATCAGTCGGGCAGACGCCGGAAAGTCCCGTGCACAATTCGGCGACGTCACATCCTCCCGCAACGGCTGCGCGACAAACCGTCGACGATGACAGGACTGCATCCGCCGGGCACGTCTTCGCCATGCCGTTGCACGTTTCGGCAACGTCGCACGAGCCCGCTACGGCGCGACAAACCGTGCCGTTGGCCGCCACGCCGTCCACCGGACACGTCGTCGCCGAACCATTGCAGGTCTCGGCCACGTCGCACGCACCGCTCGATGCGCGACAAACCGATCCCGCCGTCCGGGGAGCACATGTGCCGTTCACCGTTGCCCCGGCACTCACGCTGCATGCTTGGCAATCCGTCGTGTCGCCGTTGCCGCACGCCGAATTGCAGCAAACACCGTCCGCGCAGAACCCGGACAAACATTGCGTCGCCATCGAGCAAGTCGTGCCAAGGTCCTGCTTGCAAGTGCCCGATCCATTGCAGCTGCCATTGACGCATTCATTGTCGGGATCCGTTCCCAAAATGATGTTGCCGCACGTTCCATTGGTGCCTTGGCCTTGAATCAACGCCGAACAGGCTTGGCAGGTTCCCGTGCACGCAGTGTTGCAGCAGAATCCGTCGACGCAGAAGCCGCTCAAACAATTGGCGTTGGTCGAGCAAGCCGTGCCGAGTTCGGATTTACACGCCCCTGCCCCATCGCACGATTGGCTTGCCCCGGAACACGTGCCCACGTCGTCTTGACCGCTCGCGACGTTGGTGCACGAGCCGATACTGCCCGCAAGGTTGCACGCTTGGCACGTCCCGGTACAGGCCGCATTGCAACAAACGCCGTCGGCGCAGAACCCGCTGAGGCAGTCCGTTGCTCCCCCACAGGTTTGTCCGTTTTCTTTCTTGCACCCACCCATGCCGTCGCAGGATTGGTTTGTCCCCGAACACGCGGGCACACCATTGGGGTCATCCAGCCCGGCCGCGACGTTCGAACAAGTGCCGACCGCGCCCGCAATGTTGCACGACTTGCACGTACCGCTGCACGCGACGTTGCAGCAAACGCCGTCGAAACATTGGCCGCTGACACATTCGGCGCCCATGGTGCAGGCTTGCCCATTATCGGATTTGCAGATGCCGGACGCGTCGCATCCCTTGGGACCGTTACAAACATTGGCGGGCACGTTGTCTTCGCCCGAGGTGAGCGGCGTGCAAGTGCCGACGCTGCCCATGATGTTGCACGCATTGCACGCGGCGGTACACGCAGAGGCGCAACAAACGCCATCCACGCAGAAATTGCTCACGCATTCGCCCGTCGCCCCGCACCCCTGCCCGTCGTCTTTTTTGCACGTTCCCAGGCCGTCGCATGAGTTCGTCCCGGTGCAACCCGGAGCGTCTTCAATGCCTTTCGGAACGTTGACACACTTGCCCACGTTTCCGGGCACATTGCACGACTTGCACGAAGAGCCGCAAGCCGCGTCGCAACAAACGCCGTCGACGCAGAAACCGCTCAAACAATCCCCGGCGGCGGCACATGTATTGCCGTTAGCGACTTTGCAAGCGCCCGCGCCATTACAAAGCGTACCACCATTTTGATTACACGCCGTGTTGACGGGCTCCGGCGGATTCGATGGAACCCCTTGCAAACTGCAAACATCCAACGTGCATTGATTGCCGTCGTTCGGTTTGTCGGTCGGATCCGGCGACGCGACGACGTTGCCCACAGCATCGCATTCGAGGACTTTGCAATCCATGCTGGTTTGTCCCGTCGGCAAATCCGTGCCGGCGGGCGTAAAGCTGAGCCCGCACATCGAATTGATACACGTGCGCACTTTACAAAAATCATTCGGGGGCAGGTCCGTGCAATCATTCGGGGTGATGCACCCGAGACAATTGCCCATTCCGTCACAAACCCGAGGGCTCCCACAGGAAATACCCGGCGCTTCATTGGGATTGTTGGGAACTCCGTTCGTGCACAGGTTCATCGTACACGGGTTGTTGTCTTCCGGGACGTCCGTGTCGAGATTGACGATCATCGTTTTACCGGTGCCGTCGCATACGGTTTGTTTGCAATCACCGGCGCTCTGGGTCGATATCGGCGTACCCATCGCGGTGAAGTCCTGACCGCAGATGTTGTTGACACACGTGCGCGTCTGACAATCATCGTCCGGGGGCAAATTCACGCAATCGGCAGGCACGTTGCATTCGACACAGGAGCCGGCGCCATCGCAAACCGCCGGTTGCCCGACGACACATGGCGTTCCGCTCGCAATGGGCGGATTCGACGGCGCTCCATTCGTGCAAATATCATCGGTACACGAATTCATATCGACGGGAATATCCACGTCATCCATGACCGCGGTATCGGCGCCCATTTGGCAGACATGCACCTGGCAATCGCCCGCCGGCTCTTGAAATCCGGGCGTCGGCATTCCATCGAGCGGCGTAAACGTACACGTCCCGTTGGTCGTATCGCATGAATCCGTCGAACAAGGATTCATATCGTCGCAAGGTTTCGTGTCGCTACAATCGACTGTACACACGCCCGCCGCACACAATCCGCCGGCCATGCCCACCGTACACGCCGATTGATCGGCCAACGCCGTGTGTACGGGGTTTCCCCCGCTGCACGTATCCGTCGTGCAGGATTCGCCGTCATCGGCGATGTCGGTATCATCGTTGGTCGGGACAACCTCGCCCCCCAAACAATCATCCCGCCGACAATCTCCCGTGACTTGCGTCGCCAGCGGGCCGTCGGGCAACGCCGTATGCTCGCAAGCTGCAAGCTCCGCCGAACAACTGTCGCTCGTACAAGGGTTACCGTCATCGCACTCGGTATCCGTCGTGCACTGCGGCTTGTATTCGTAGTCCGCATCCAGGATCTGGACACAACCGCCCCAAATCAACGCCAAGCCCAATCCAACGGCACTTCGAAGCTTCATCGGCTCACCTGCGAGGTTCGCGTCAAGCTATCGCAAAAACCCCGCCGGTTCGTCAACGAGAATTTTACAAAAGCGCCGGGGTTCACATCAGCGCCAACCCATACCGGCTCGAGATGCCGGGGCCATGTCGGAATTCAATGCTTTCTGGTATCCTGCTGCAAAAGGAGCCAGACTCATGAATGGTTTGTTTTGCCGAACGGCACTCTTGATTTTCGTATCGCAAGCCGCGGTTTTCGCGCTCGGTTGTAGCGACGATCCAAAACCGGCCGGCGGCTCGACCTCGTCAAGCTCGGGAAGCGGCAGTTCCAGCGGAGAAACCGGGGGCTCGGGCGGACATGCCGGTCAAGGCAGCGCGGGCCAAGGCGGCGCAGGTCAAGGCGGAAATGCAGGGCAAGGCGGCGCAGGTCAAGGTGGAAATGCAGGGCAAGGCGGCGCAGGACAAGGCGGCGCAGGCGGAGGAAGTGGCGGCGGAGGCAACGTTGGTCCCTCCACGGCGAGTTTTTCGCTCGCGCTCGGCGGGGATCACAGCTGCGTGGTCGTGGGCCCGAATGGGAACGTGCGCTGCTGGGGAGCGAATAACCTGGGTCAACTCGGTAATGGCAACAATACCAATTCACTGGTGCCGGTCGATGTCACGGGCCTCGGAAATGTGCAAATAGCCACGGGAGGTACGGACCATTCCTGCGTTCTCTTGGGCGGCGGAGCGAAATGCTGGGGTGGTAATTCGACAGGGCAAATCGGCGATGGCAGCAAAGGCGACGCCAATACCCCGAAAGACGTGATTGCGCTCGATATGGCCACGGCCATTGACGGCGGTATGGGTCATACTTGCGCCATTCGTAGCGACGGATCCGTGCGTTGCTGGGGCTGGAACAACTTCGGGCAGCTCGGCGACAACAGCACCGTCGACAAAACCGCGGCCGTACCGGTCGTCGCGTTGCTCGGTGCGGTTTCGATCTCGACCGGCGTGGTTCATACGTGTGCCGCCATGTCCGACGGAACCGCCTATTGCTGGGGGCGTAATCAATTCGGCGAAATCGGCGATGGCTCGAAAACCCAACGCATTACGGCCATTGCGGTGAGCGGATTGACCAACGCCAAAACCGTGTCCATCGGTGTGCAACATTCATGCGCCCTGCTCGCTACGGGCACCGTGAAATGCTGGGGACGCAATGACGTCGGCCAAATCGGCAACGCGACAAACCTCGATGTCAACACGCCCGTCGACGTCATCGGCCTCGACAATGTCAAGCAAATCGTCTCCGGGTATCGTCACAATTGCGCCTTGCGAAATGACGGTACCGTTCGCTGCTGGGGAGAAAACACCAATGGCCAATTGGGTGACGGCACGACAAACGACAAGAGCGCCCCGGGCGCCGTGACGGGTCTCGCAAACATCGCCGCCATCGGCGCAGGACCGAATCATACGTGCGCGGTGAGCAACGACCGCAAGGTCTATTGTTGGGGCAATGGTTCGTCCGGGCAACTTGGGAACGGAATGACCATGATGCAAAAATTGCCCGTCGAAGTGATGGGGCTTTGATCGCCCGAGCGACTTCAATCAACCGCCGCGTAATGCCGCCGCTACGCGGGACAAACGCGCCGTCGCATCCGCAGCGACCTCCGCAAGCGCCGGACTGGCTCCCAAGGTGCCCACGCCCATCATCGCATCGGGATTGATGAACCGCACCACCGATCCCCCTTGCGCCGCTGCTTCCACGGTCACATTGCAAGGAAGCATCAAGCCGACGAGCGACTCGGCGCTGATCGCGCGAAATGCCAAGGGCGGATTGCACGCGCCAAGGATCGTATAAGGGCGAAATTCCGCTCCGAGTTTTTCGCGAAATGCCGCTTGCATGTCAATGCTGGTCAAGACGCCGAACCCCTCCGCCTTGAGCGCGGCGGATACGCGCGCAATCGCGGCGGCGTGATCCTCGGGAAGGTGAACATCGGCGGCGAGGGACAGATCCATGGCTGACTCCAGAGGCAACGAGTGCCGGTTGACGATACGCGCCCACCATAGCCACGTTGGCCAAAACCTGCAACCCATGACGCTGCGACGAGCCCAAAGCGCCGAACGCCGCGGTTTTCCCGAATGTCACGCCGGCGTGATCTTCTCCGCACACGCTCGGGCATGGTCGAGCAGGCGCGTTTGTTCTTCCGAACCACACGCCGACCAGGCTTGTGTAAATGCCAATTCGAGGTCCACGGCGACGTCGAGCACCACTTCATCGACAATGGCCGATCGCTCCGCGCCGACTTTGGACCGCGCGCTCTGAATTCGCGCGGGATTGACGAGGCGCTCGATCCAATGACGCAATTCATGCGCGGACAGCCGCCCGGGATTCCACGCGGCGCTTTCATCGAATTTGGCGTCGTCGAATTCGGTGATTTTGCGTTTCGACACGGGCCTTTCCGCAGAACCCAAACGCATGTCGGGCTTGAGAATGATGCCTTCCGCAATGTTGTCCGCAATCGGGGGCAAACCGAGCAGCGCGGGAAATCGCGTGGGCGCGCGGACGGGCACGGATTCGAGCTCACTGCGGCGACCACGCCGAATCAATGGCGGTACGAGAAGTCCATGGTCTCGCGCCAAGGATTCGACGTCGGAATGCGGTAAAAAATAACCTTCGTCGTCTTCCGATTGCGCGACGAGCACATCGAACAGCACCCAATGCAAATCCGGCGCATACCAAATACCCGTTTGCACCGCGGACAATCCCGGAACCGGGGCGACATCGGCGTGCGGATAAGCTCCGCCAACCAATTCGCCGTACGCAAATACGACGGGAGCCCCAAGAGCCGAAGCCAGCACCGAAAAACGACCTCGCAATTCGTCCGCCAGAAGCTGCCAACCGAAAAACGGCGTGGACTGTTCGAGCCATTCTTTGCGTTTGCCAAAACGAACCTCGGTCCCCTGACGAGCCAGCACGAAATGGGCGCCGTGGAGTTTTTCCAGAGCAACCCAGAGGCCCGCGGCCGTTCGAGCATCATCGCCGCGAGTTTTGGGGATTTTGGCGTAGGTTCGGAAACGCATGACGACACGATCGATGGGCGGGCGTGTGTATCACGGGCGACGAGCGGCGGGAAGGAAAAACGATCGGGTTTGCCTCGGCCATATTCCGCCGCTTCGTTCATCGGGCTGTCACGGAGCCACGATCCTTCCGGGAGGCGCGGGATTGCCCGCCCCGGATTCGGTATGACAACCATTGCAATCGCCGGACATTTGCGGAGTCGCCATGGCGCGTTCGCCATTCGGCGAGATGACCTTGGCCGTATACGGCGGGATGAAGTCGCCGACATCGGGAAACAACATGAAATTGCCGCTTTCGTTCACAGGCAAGTCGTAGCTGTTGTTCATGCTGTCCGTGACGCGGACAATCATGTCCGTAATGTCCGCCCCGGTCACACCAATACAATTGTTCGGTTCGTGTCCCGTGGGATAGACCGTACCGGCTGCCGAAAATACCGGAGGCAAGTCGATGAGTTCCTTTTGGTGGCATTCATTGCAGGCTTGTCCCGGATTCATGAGCGGTCGCAATGGATCTGCGACATCGTCGCCCAGCGTCCAGGTTTGATTGCTCGTACACACCACCGGTCCGCCGAAAGGATCCGTGACGGCACCACACGTTCCCTTGGGCATTCCCGCGGTGATCCAAGCTTCGATCACGGCGGCGTCGTCCGGCGCGCCCGTTCCCGGAGGCATGGGTGCGGTGGTGGATTTCATCCGTTCGACGCTCACTTGCGCCGCGGTTTTCGACGCATCGGATTTTGCAGGTCCGGTCAAATCTTCATACGTGGCCAAAGAGATTGGCGCACCGGCAACAGGCGTGACTCCATGACAGCTCCAGCAGCGATCCTGCAACACTTTCGTAACGTCACAAGGCAATCCGTCACCGGGTTTGGCGCCGGTCGTGTTATTGGATTCGACCGACGAACCGCAGGCGGATAATGTACCGGTTGCCAAGATAATGCCGACCACGCCGAGAAAAGCGGGCGATGCATAACGTGACAAGCCTGATGGGCGCTTCAATTTCATGGACCACTCCTGCCGGCTTCCATTCCGACCGCATTCGGCCGCGTCATGAACGACGGCTCGTTCAATAACCTGCAAAGCTCCGGCAAACTTGCCGTCGTTCATTGCCATGTCAAGGTGCGGC
>CAYSYX010000333.1:0-10548 GCA_964435055.1 uncultured Polyangium sp.
GAGCGCGCTTGCGCGCGGAGCGACCGTGGAAATCACCGCGTGCGCTCTCAATTCCTCCTGCTCCCAATTCACCGTACTTGCCCGCAATTCCCCCCGCCACCAATTCCCCGGACTTGCCAACACCTCGCAAAATTCCCTTCCATTCGCCCGCGCACCTGCGATACAGTCCCGCTCGTGCGTTCCGCCCTCATTTCCTCGTGCGCTCTCTTCGCCCTCATCGGCGCTTGTGGCAAAACCAATCCTGATGCCGGCTCGACCAGCTCGACCGCAACATCCGCCGCGGCCCCGGCTCCGTCGGCATCCGTCGCCGAAAATGCCGCGCCCGGGCCGCTCATCGCCCCCGATGCCGATCACGTCGGCGGCGTCATCGCTCGCGCCCCCAACTCCGATAGCGTCTACATCGCCGACGAAGACCACGGCCTCGTTCGATTCGTCGCCGATACCTCCGCGTTGCTCAAGCCCAAAGCGCCCGATGCCAAGCCCGACACGTCCGCTGCGGCAAACCCGGCCCCCGTCGTCATCGTGTCCGCCTCCGCCAAAGCCAAGTCGCCCGCGCCCGCTAAAGGCAAGCCGCAATCCTCGACCGGTCCGGCTCCTTCCGCCAATACGCCGCCCCCCAAAGTCGTTCCAGGTGAAACGACCGTCGCGCAAGAAACCTTGGCCATGGGCGGCGCCCCCGCAAACCTCGTCGCCCTGCGCGATGGCGCCCTCGTCACGGTCCGCGATCCCGGCAAACTCGTCCGCATCCGCAAAGGCCCCGACGGCAAGCTCGCCATGCTGCACGAAGTCTCCCTCGCCGCCGATGCCTGGGGCGTCGCCGTCAACGAATCCGCCACCCGAGCCCTCGTGACGAGCGCCTGGACCAACACCGTCACGTTGGTCGAAATCACCGACACAGGATTGAAAAAATGCGCCGAAGTCTCCGTCGGCCGAGAACCCCGCGGCGTGCTCTTCGCTTCGGATTCGCTCGCGTACGTCAATCACCTCGTCGGCAACCAAGTCTCGCGTTTGACCATTGGCAACGATTGCAACGACAAAGCCTTGAGCGAAACGAAAACCGTCGTCGTGCCGCCTTCGCCGACGCGATCCCCCACCGGCAAAGTCCTCCCCGCATCGATGGGGTATTCCCTTGCGCTCAGCCCCGACAAGAAACGTCTTTTCGTTCCCCGCCATGCCTTGGGCGCTCGTTCGCATGATTCTTGGTTTGGTACATCCACGGTCGACACGATGTTGTTGCCCGGCGAAACCACCGCGGCCCCGATGCACGATGCCAATCTGCCCGGAAAGTCATCCACGCACCTCAATGGCTGGAACGGCCCGTATGAATACGACAACCAACCCACGGAAGCGTGGTCGGCCTTCATCCAGCCTCGAGATATTCGTTATCGTCGGTCGCTTGGTACCGTCGTTGTCGTGAGCGAAGGCGGCGATCGATTGGTCGAACTCGACGCCCTGGCGATGGATCCCGCGTACGCCATTGCCGCATTGTACGAACTGAGCGACAATGTGCGTCGATTGCGTCAACCGAGGCCACCTTTTTCGGGATTCTGGAGGCACGGTTGGCGCCGCGAAAGTTACGAAAGTCCATCGCATGCGAATGCGAGCGACAATCATTCCTGCGCGGCGCCTCAAGGGGTCGTGCTGAATAGGGAAGAAAAGGCTGCGCTCGTGTTTTGCCGGGCGTCGACCACGCTCATCGCGGTCCCCTTGCAAGCGAAACTCAATGACGGCGAAAAGAACCTGGACGTCTTGACCTTTGCGAAACTCGATTCCGACGCGCAAGGGCTCAACCTGGGTCGGCGACTCTTTTACAGCGCCGTGTTGGCCGAAGGCATGGGTTGCGCGGGTTGCCACCCCGAGGGCCGAGACGACGGGCATGTCTGGCGCGAGATCGACACGGAAAATGGCAAGCGATTCCTGGGTGGCGACGAGATCTTCGGGCCGCCCAAAGAAGTGCGCGGGGTTCCGCGACGAACCCCGATGCTCGTCGGGCGCTTGCTCCCCGTGGGACCTTATGGCTGGCGAGCGGAAAGCGAAACGCTGGAGAAACGCATCATGGCGGGCACGCAGCTGCATGCCGGCAAGAGTCCTCCGTATGAAACCCCCGAGTATTACGTCAATGCGCTCGGCGTGTTTTTGCGTAAAGGTCTCATCAAACCGCCCGCGCGCACGGCGCCATTGACGGCGCAGGAGCAACGCGGCAAAGTCGTTTTCGAGGATTCCAAGACGCAATGCAGTGTTTGCCACGAGCCGACGCGGTATTTCTCGAATTACACGGCCATGAAGCTCGAACCTTTGCCGACGCTTGCCGGGTTTGCGCCGGAAACGGACGCGATGTTCAAGACGCCGTCGCTTCTTTACATCGGTCAACACGGGTCGATGTTGCACGACGGCAGCGCCAAGTCGATTGACGACTTGATCGAAAAGAACGGCACGCGCATGGGTTCCACGGCGCATCTTTCCACCGACGATCGCAAGGCGCTCGTTGCTTACTTGAAGACGCTTTGAGAGGTAAACGATGAAATCACAACGACTTCCCGCCTTGTTCGTGTTTGTGGCTCTTTCCGTGCCGTTGCTCGTCGCTTCCGCGGATCCTTCGCCGGCGGATTCGGCGTCACCTGCGGCGAGTGCCAGTGCGAGCGCGAAAGCGGGGCCGCGAAAGGATCCGATCTCGGCGGCGATATTTGCGGGGACGACGAAAGCTCCATCCGAAGAAGCATGGAAAAAAGACGCGGTTGCGGTGGACGGCATGCGTATGAGCGCGGATGCCGAGCGGCATCGTTGTTACGTCAAGCATATTGCGGAATGGGTGCGCATCGAATGTCCCGAAATGGACACGGCGCGAGTGGACATTCTGGCGGGCGAGAAGCGGGATTTCAGCGTGATTGGTTCGTCCGAGGGGTGGAATGGCGAGAATATGCAGGTGCAATTCTCGATGCGTCCCGGGGATCGACGGGTCATTCAATGGGTGATGGCCGACTTGTGGAGCGAGGTTTGGCCGGGTGACAACGGCGAATGGATGTCGGGCATCCCGAACAGCCTGGGGCCGATGTTGGGTGCATCGGTGCAGGTGGATTGGGCATCGGGGGCCGAACCGATGATTTGGGTGTATTGAGGGGCGGGGATGCCTGGTTCACGCGCGAAGCGAACGTTCACTTCGACGCGTTCCGATGCACTTCCCGTTGAACATCCGCCGGTTGGATCCACGTCCAGACTTCCGAGAAAAGGCAGACGTAAATCGATGCCGTCCCGAAATCTGAACCCGCTTCTACGTCGGGCACGATTTTGTTGCCAATGTCTGCTGGTATCTGTTGATACCCCGAATAAGTCACTTCGATTTCGCGAGCAATCTCGCGCGCGACCGGCTCTTCTTCCGGAATACCCGGAAGATGAATGCCATAATAGGGGCCGAGCAGCGATACGTGAAAGCTGAGTGCCACATCGTTGGCGAGCCAGATTCGGGCCGAATAGGCTGGATCCGGGCCACCTGATAGAAGATAGAGCGATTCGTTTTGCGCACTGTATCGATCTTCGAGGCGGCGGAACATGGCGATCCACGTGGGATACTCTTCTTGCCCACGACGAGCAGCCTCCTTGAGGCGGACGTGCTCCGACGTATCGCCATAAACGGGTTCATCCGGAGGTTGGTAGGATTCCATGTAGTGACGTATACCGCGTGGATAGTAGCGGTAGACGAGTTCGAGGAGATCGTTGCGATTGATCATTTGGTTATGCGCTCACCAAGTTTTGGATACCTTACCGGGAACAGCGCGGTAACTCCTTCCCTGAATTTGTCGCAAAAAATTCCTTGCGGAAGCTTGAAGTCCATAGTAGGGCCCACCTCGTTTGTGACAACCACACTGAATTTCGCTGCACGTGCAGCATCAACCTTGCCCATGAATTCTGTGCGCAAGGGCATTTGGATCTTGAAGGAACAATGCCAGACCTTGACATCGGTGGGGATGGTGACTCGAACAAACTCCAAGTTGACCTTGGCCACTTGCCAACCGCCGCCTTTTCCTTCGCCGTCATCCGGAACGGTTGTGACAAACGGAAAGTCCTTCGCAGTAAAGCCAGGAAAGACGATCCCCGTTGGCGCCGCAGGCGTTAACGACGGATGAACGACGGGCACATTGTGCCCCATCGTGACGGGTGCGATGGGTTGTCCCGTCCAGCCGCTAGAGACGAGTCCCCAAAAGCCGACACTCAACGCCGTAAGCAAACTCATGGTTGCACCTCGCTAACGAGAGTACATGCATGAAGCTGCGGTGACAATGATGGGAACACACGGAAAGCGGCAATTACCAGCGTTTCACGGCGTCGGCGCCGGCTTCGTTCGCTTCTGACGGCGTCGTTCTTGTGCTTTTTCAGCCGTCTCCAAGAGCGGACGACGAATGGTTTCAATGGCCTCGGGCGATCCGGCGGCCAATTCGAGGTTCACCAACACAGCTTCGGCCACTTGCGCCCATTCCCGCATGCGTCGACGAACTTCCGACGGCGTGATGGTCTCATTCTTGACATCCGCAGCTGCGGCAATGCGTTGCTGCTCGACGGCGCCCAATTCGGCTCCTACCGTGCCAATCGCATGCGCCATGTCCAGCGCGGTGACCGTCTTGTGAATGAATATGTCGCTCAAAAGCGCACCGTATTCATTGGTCGCGAGCGCATTCAATTGCGCCGCATTCCCCGCTTCGGCTTGGTACGACGCCAAAATGCCCAGCAATCCTCGAGGGAAAAGTTTGTCGCTTGCGCGAGAAACCGCTTCGATGAACGCCGGATCGCCATTGTCGCGTCCCATCTCGAAATGCTTTGCCGCGAGCAGCAAATAATAGAGCCCTCGATTGAGGTCGTCATGACGCTCGTCCAAGCGATCGGCTTTTTGGACGAGGTCGGCTACGACGGCCGTTGAAGATGCTCCATCTCGAGCGCCGACAAGGCCATTGTGAGACGCTTCCATGCGGTCATAAAGCGGAGCGATTTGCGGGATGGATGTAAAGACAGCTTTGTTTGCGCCTGTCCATGCCGCCGAGATGCTGATCATCTCACCGATTTGCAGATCACGAACCGATACAGTCATGGGCGCCATGCTACAACGAGGGGTGACAACGTTGTCAAGAAAATCGCGCATCGGGTGTACAAGATCGCGCAAGAGGCGAAATGTACTCGACGAGTCGGGTTACAGCGCCGGCCAAGATGCGAGGGGTATTCGAGGAGTCGGGTTACAGCGCCGGCCAAGATGCGAGGGGTACTCGACGAGTCGGATCCGGGTCGTGAAAAGTTCCGCTAGGTAACTCGACGAGTCGGGTTGGAGCGCCGGCCGGGACGCGAGGGGTACTCGACGAGTGAGGTTGCAGCGCCGGTCGGGATGCGAGGGGCACTCAAGGAGTCGGGTTACAGCGCCGGCCGGGATGCGAGGGGTACTCGGGGAGTAGGATCCGGGTGATCAAAAGTTCCGCCAGGTAACTCGACGAGTAGGCTTGGAGTGCCGCGCGGGATGCGAAGGGTATTCGGGGAGTAGGGTTGCAGCGCCAGCCGGGATGCGAAGGGTACTCGGGGAGTTATGTGAACGTTCAGTGAAGCCCTCATCCACCATGGTCAAAGGAACCCGCGACGGCACGTCTGTGGATGTCTTGGAGCATCGCATTTCGATCCGCAGACTTCACCAAACTTTCGACGTCTCCCGGGCCAATGAGCAACACGAGCCGATCCTCGCGAACGTGAGCAAGAAGGGCTTGGCGTACGGTATCCGCGAAACCTCCCACGGCGACGAACAGCGCCAAACGGCAACGATTGTAACGGCCTTCGAGTTTGCCAAGAAGATCCCGTAGGTCTTTGGTACCGACGTGCTGATTCGACCAGTTTTTGCATTCTACGAGAATGTATTGGCTTTCTTTTTGCCAAAATGGATCGGGCGAATTGTTCTGAACAACGAGGATATCCAATTCTTCGTTCTCGTTTTTCATGCGTGTGCTCAGCCGGTTGAAACCAACCATCGTCTTGAGCAGCAACTCCATGAGTTCTTCGAGCAGGCGGCCTTTCCGTTGGCGGTCCTTTTCGATCCGAACGGCTTCCCAGGTCGATTGAATGGCCAGTTCGGTTGCGGAAGTATCGAGCGATCCGAGCCAGCGTTGACGCACAACCTCCATGGCATTGCGAACTTTTACGCGGAGCAGCGCGGGAAACGTGGAAGTCTTCTCCAGATAATCGTAGGCTCCATCTTTGAATGCGCGTTCGATGGCATTCGGCGAAGCATACGCCGTTGCCAAGATCGTCTTCGCCGCGGGGGCTCGGATGGCAACTTCGGCGAGCAAATCGAGGCCGTCATCGGGACCGCCGGGACCGTTCAATTTTTGGTCGACGATGACCACACTCCACCCGGGCTCATCCAGTCGTTCAAAGGCTTTTGTGCGGTTCATCGCGCGTTCGACCACGTAGCCTTCAGCCGACAGCAGATCCTCGTAGGTGTCCAGGAACGCCGCGTCGTCGTCGATGATGAGAATGCGTCCGATGTCGTTCATCCGGCCCTCGACTGCAATGGAATCTGAATCGTGAATCTAGCACCGCCAAGCGGCGCATTTGAACACGTGACGCGACCAAACATCTCGCCTTCGACGACCTGCTGCACGAGGGCGAGACCTTGCCCGCTGCCGCCCGGGCGGAGCGTTACGCCCGGCTCGAAGATGAGGCGACGGTTTGTCTCAGGTACGCCTGGTCCATTGTCATCCACATGAATTAGGACGTTCACGGTGTCTCGTTCCGTGGTGAGAGACACGCGCCCACCGGCCAGGCCGGCGATCGATTGCGCCGCATTCCGCAGAAGATTGGTCACGGCCAGGACGAATCGACCGCGTGGGCCGCGAACGCTTGCGTCAGTGATGTCGATATACTGCTGAAAGCCGCCGTTCAGCTCACGTGACAAGCTGACGCATGCGTCGCGAAGGGCGCCGGCGATGTCGAAGGTAGATGGTTGTTCTACGCCGAGGTTTGCGACCCGCAGCATGTTGTCGACGAATTCGAGCGCTCGTTGAATACCGCCCTCGACTCGGGTACGCCGTTTTTGCAACGCTTCATCGTCGGAGGACAACTGGGTGGCCATGGATGCGAAGGCGACTTGTGCCGGTAGAAGGGCATTGCGGATTTCGTGGACGACCATGCGTGCCTGAAGAGCATACGTTGCCGCGGCGCTTTCTTGGGGCACTCGGGCTGCCTGCGGATGAGCTCGTTCCACGAGGTTGGTTGTTTCATCGCGCAACAGGGCATCGGCGAGGATGGCATACGGGGTCGATTTGCGCTGAGCGATTTCTTCGAGGAGGGGGAGGTGGCGGGCGATTACCGAATATCCCCATTCATAGCCGACGTCATCATTTCCGTCTTCATAGTCAACGAATCCGAAGGCTGCCAGCCGACGAATCGTCGCCAAGGGAATGCGTTTCTGGGTAGCCGTATAGTCCTCCGAATGAGGGTATTCGAAGTGCGGCGACCATTGGACGACCTGAGTCACGCGTTCTGCCGCCATTCGCAATTCGTCGGCAGTTCCCAATGACTGGGCAGTTTCCAGTGTCAAGAGCCACTGCGCCCCATCGATGCCTGGAGCCTCGAGAAATGTCTGGCCGCAACGAGACAGGGTGACGTTTTTATTGCGCCTGGAAACCAATCGATTTTCGAATGCATATAATGGCGGGAATTGCCACCATTCGGGCGTGAGCAAGTCATCCACAAGCCGAGCAACATCCACCTTTTGCATGAGAAGTCGGTCGAGTGTTGATGCCTCGGCTATTGTTTTTTTGCTATCAAGGCCGATTGCAATTCCTTTGTTGATGAGCTGACCGAGCGCAGTGGTCGTTGTTTCCGGCTCGACTTCATCGAGAATCCCAATTGCAAGCCATTGGATGAATACCTCGAGGGGAATGTCCGACCAGGTGCGTCGCAGATGATTCGCTTGATCGGGATCATGCCCCCATTCTCGTTCAATTGTCTCCAGCAAGAACCGCTTATGGGCGGCCACGTCTATCGTCACGTACGGCAGCCCGTCGGGGGCTTGTCCAACGCGCTCGAGATAGCGCCGTAAACGCGGGAGAAAATCCATGCGCGGGCATCTACGCACGGCGTGTCGTAGGCGTCAAGATTTCCGTTGGCTTGGCTGCTCGCAGGAACATCGGGGGGAGGTTTTCACGCCCCATCGGGGTCCCAGCCGTTGTCCCGCATGATCTGCTCAATTTGCGCGGCTTCCGGAATGCGTAATTGTCGGGCCGCATCGAGCGCCAGGCCCAGCAAACGCCGCGCTTCGACAGCGTCACCGGGTTGGTTGCGGGCGAGCAGCGTGAGGGCGAGATTGGTGCGTGCGACGAGCAGTTCGCGCACGTCACCGAGGCATGCAGACGTTTGGCGTGTATCGTTGACGTTGAGGTGGGTCAAAACATCGAGGACGGCTGCGTGCAGCCGTCAAGCTCGACTACAGCGCGTTGAGGAACGCGACCAACTGGGCTTTTTCATCGGCCGTCAAGCCCAGCGGCATAAGCTCGGGATCGCACGTCGCCGCACGGCAACCGCCTTTGTTGTAGAACTCGACGACCTCCGTCAATGTCGTCGGCAAGCTCGCGCCGCCGTTGAATTGAGGTCCTTTCCGAACGAAGTAGGGGCCCGAGTTTCGGATCCCACGGAGCGTCGGCGTCTTCGTCGGCAATTCGGATGGACCACTCGCGTGCATGAGTTCATCCGTGAGGTTCGGCGCTCCGTCGTCGGCCGACGCGCTGCCGTAGATCTATACTATCCCGCAGATATCATCCGTCGCATGAGCGTGCCTTGGACCCCCGAACATCCGCTCCGCATGCTGCGCTAAATGCGTGACCACATCTATCGTCCCGAGCGCATATCGTCGACCCGATGGACCAACGCGTAAAGGCCCCTGTCCGTGCAGCAGCGGCAAGAAGTACAAGCGCTGCAGTGGCGAGGGGAACGACGATGCGGAGGATTGAGGCGATAAATGAGGTCGAGGAAGCCGGCTCGGGTCATTGTTATTTGGCGCTGTTAGCTACACGGTCGCGCTGAGCCTGCGCTGGTAGGATCCACGTCCAGACTCCGGAGAACAGGGAGATATAAATCGTCGCTTCACCGAACGTTGCCCCATACATATCGAGGTCCGGTATGATTTCGTTGCCTATATTCGGCGGTATCTGCTGGTACCCAGGATAGGTGGCTTCGATTTCGCGAGCGATCTCTCTGGCTACTGGCTCCTCCTCGGGGATACCCGGAAGGTGAATGCCATAATAGGGGCCAAGCAGCGATACGTGGAAGCTCAGTGCAACATCGTCTGTGAGCCAGATTCGGGCCGAGTACGCAGGATGCGTCCCGCCGGACAATAGGGACAGCGATTCATTTTGAACGCCATATTGATCCCCCAAACGGCGAATCATGGCGTCCCATGTCGTATATTTGCGTCGCCCGCGCGCTGCTTCGACCATGAGTCGGAGGTGCTCTTCGGTGTCCGCATAAACGGGCTCACCCAGGGGCACATGCGTTCGACTGATATTCAGCAGTCCTCGGGGATAATACTGGTAGACGAGATTGAGGAGTTCGGAGTGAGAAGTCATCATTTCACCGCAGCAGACGCACCAAGCTTGGGGTACCTGGACTTGAACAGGGCGTCAACACCGGTGATAAACTTATGGCAAAAAATTCCTTGCGGAAGTTTGTAGTCCATGGCAACGGCCACCTCGTTTGTGACCTCCACGCTGAAATTCGCCGCCCGTTTTGCGTCGACTTTGCCCATCAACTCAGTACGCAGTGGCATCTCGATCTTGAAGTCACAATGCCAAACCTTGACATCGGTGGGGATGGTGACCCGGACAAATTCCAAGTTGGCATTGGCCACTTGCCAACCCCCAGCTTTCCCATCGCCTCTGTCCGGAACAGTCGTGACGAACGGAAAGTCCTTGGCCGTGAAGTTGGGAAAGACGATCCCCGTTGGCGCCGCAGGCGTTAACGACGGATGAACGACGGGCTCATTGTGCCCCATCGTGACGGGTGCGATGGGTTGTCCCGTCCAGCCGCTAGAGACGAGTCCCCAAAAGCCGACACTCAACGCCGTAAGCAAACTCATGGTTGCACCTCGCTAACGAGAGTACATGCATGAAGCTGCGGTGACAATGATGGGAACACACGGAAAGCGGCAATTACCAGCGTTTCACGGTGTCGGCGCCGGCTTCGTTCGCTTCTGACGGCGTCGTTCTTGCGGACGACGAATTGTTTCGCAGGGTCAGAGCGCCGCGAGGGATCTGGAGGGTACTCGACGAGTAGGGTCGAAGTACTGCGCGTGACGCGAAGGGTACTCGACGAGTAGGGTTGAAGCGCCGGCCTGAATGCGAGGGATACTCGACGAGTAGGATCCGGGTGTTAGGGCGCGGAGCGAACCCTCAATTCAAGGCGTGCGCTCTCAATTCCCCGCCCGCAATTCAACGCATGCGGCCTCAATCCCCTACCGCTACCCCTTCAACTGCACCACGAGCCCGCCTTCCGCGGCCGCCGCAAGCTCGGGCCGGCCCGCCAAGA
>CAYSYX010000334.1:0-725 GCA_964435055.1 uncultured Polyangium sp.
ATGCTGCCGAACCTTCGGATTTGTCCGGGGAAATCGGGCAAGTTCGCGCTCGGCGGCGATCACTCGAGAAACGATTGCGTTTGTTGCCGGTGAACGACGCGGACTTTTTGGACCGCGAAGCGCAAGCGATGCGGCAATGGAACGTTCCGGCTCAGACCGTGCAACGCATGTCGCTCGAATTGGACGTCATGGAGACGCAGATCAAGGCGTTGCGTCGGGTTTTGCGGGATTCGACGAAAGGTACGACGCGCGATCCGGCGATTGTTCAGCGATTCGAGCTCGAGATTTCGCAACACGAAAAAGACATCGAATATTACCGCAATCAGATCAAACAGATCGAGCAGGTTCTCGGGGCGGGGAAAATGCAAGTCGGATTCGGCGATCAACGGTTTGTCGAAGACGCCCAAGTTCGTATTGCGTACCGGGACGCCATCATTCGCGAAGTGCAATTGGCGCTGGGTGGTGCGGGCGGCGCCGTTCTTTCCGGTTATGCGCGGCAGGCATCCCCCGTATTGCAAGAAGCGGAAGACGGGGACAAACGAGTTTTGACCGCCCTCGGGAATCTCGAGCAGGAAGTTGCTCGGCGGAGCGCGGAAGTTCGAACGGTGATGGAGCAGGAGACCGTGGCGCTCGTTGGATACGAAGTCGAACTGGAGAAGCTCGATCGCGAATCTCGAAGTGTCGTCGGAGAAGTGGCGCGGAAGAATTTCGGAATCGTTCGGGAT
>CAYSYX010000334.1:735-9899 GCA_964435055.1 uncultured Polyangium sp.
ACACAATATCGTGTTGCGTGCGGATGTCGGCATCACCGAACAAGCGTGGGAAGTGCGTGAGGAGCAGATGACGCGTGTGCGCAGCTTGCGCGTCGAACGGGTTCGTGAAGAAAAACTCCTCAAAGAAGAGCTCGACGAAGTGCTCGAAGACAGTGCGACGCCCGAGGAAAAACCCAAGGAGGAAAAGCCCAAGTGAGCGGAGAGCGCGTGCGTAGAACTCGGTCACATCGCGTTGCGGCGTCGCTGTTGGGATTGCTGGTGGCGACGTGTATTGCTTCGGGCGCCTGGTCGCAAACTCCGCCCGGACCTGCGCCGACGCCTGCACCGACGACGTCTGGAACGCTTGCGGTCCCGTTTGCAACGACGGGTACGCCTGCGCCGACGACATCGGCATCGACCATTTCGACGACAACGCCGCCTCCCGCGGTGCCTTCGTCCACGGTATCGACGACGGACACGGCACCGGCGCCCTCATTTACGGGAATTCGTCGCAAAGTACAGGCGCCTCCGCCGCCTCCGCCCACGCCTGCGCAAGTCGCCGCATTGGCGGAGCTCGAGAAAGAAGCGGAAGCATTTCGTCAATACGCGTCCGATTATCGCGGCGCGATGACGCGTATCATTCAGAATCATTATGAAGAGCGGCGTCGTCGGGTGATCGATGCGCTCGATAAAGAAATCAACGTCGAGCTTTTGGGGTTGAAGGACGCTCGAGCCGAGGCCATTCGGCGCCTCGAGCAATTCATTGAACGATATTCGGGCCGCAAAGCGCATCCGGAGAGCACGCCGACGGCCATGTTCCGTTTGGCGGCGCTTTATGAGGAGCGCGCGCGTGACGAGGGAGATCTGTCCGAAGATTTGGCGGTGACCCTGCTGCCGGCGATTGCGCTGTACAAGCGAATCATTCGAGAATTCCCGCAATACAAGGAATTGTCCGGCGTTTATTATTATCTCGGCCACGCATTGCACGATTCCGCGCGTTTTCCGGAAGCGCAGCAAGTGTTCCGGTCGATGGTTTGTCACGACAAGTACCCGTATCCCGTCGAGCCGGATGCGAAAAATCCTGCGAAAGACACGATTGGATCGCTGCCGCAGGATCACGATCGCGCGTATTGGCGGGCGTGGGAGGGACGGCATCCGGAACCCATTGGAATGATGCGGAGTCGTCAAGGATCCACAATGGATCCCGAGGAGACGGTGTATGTCAATCCGTATCCGGACAGCTGTCAGCCATTGCAAAAAAGTCCGGTGCTCGCGGAGGGGACCGAGCCTCGTTATTTGGCCGAAGTTTGGTGGTTGATCGGCGATTACCACTTCAATGAACTGGACGAAGCCGCGGGGCCCTATACGTTCAATCGCGCCGAATCGGCGTACAAGCGGGCGATTCAATTCAAGAACCCGCCGGTGTACGGCGTGGCCATGTACAAATTGGCCTGGACCTATTTCAAGCAGCAACGTTATGAAACGAGCGTTCGGCAATTCGTCGAGCTGTTGAAATATGCCGACGAGCAAGAAAAGAAGACGGGCGATACCGGGGCGGATTTCCGGACGGAAGCGTATACGTACGTCGCGGGAGCATTGACGTACCTCGATTTTACAGGTCCGGGTGCGGACGAGCCTTTCGTTCCGCGCAGCGACGTACTCGATCTCGAAAAGGATGTGCGTATTGCGGAGCAAAAAATGCGCATTGCCATCGAGCGGGTGCAAAATCCGTCGCTCATACCGCAAGACCGAAAGTGGACGGTCGAGATTTACAAAGCGCTGGCGGCGGAGTTCAAGGAATTGAATCAATTCCGCAATTTGATTGAAATCAGCGAAATGGTGCTGAAGCGCTGGCCGATGGATCGGGACGCACCGATTCTGCAGGCGCAAATCGCCGATATTTACGATATGCTCGCGAGTCGTGCGCGCGAGGGCACGGCCGAGAAATCCGAGAATGCGAAAAAGGCGCTCGATGCGCGGACGAAATTGGCGGCGTATGTGGGAAATACGCCGTGGGTCATTGCGAATCGCGACGATCCGGAAGCCATTCAAGCCGCCGAAAAGCTCGTGCGCGGGGGATTGCGTCGGGCGGCCGCCGACCATACGAACGGCGGAAGTGCGCTGTTGAATTTGGCGCGCGAAACCAGCGACGATCAAATGCGCACGAAGCATTTGGAGCGGGCGCTTTCCGAATATCGCATGGCGGCGACCGGGTGGCAAGGCGTGCTCGGCGAAGACGACAATGCGCCGGACGCGTATGAAAGTCGTTATTGGTTGGCCGATGCGACGCACAACATCATCGTGGTGCAGGTGGAGCTCGATAAATCGCCGACACCGGACGAATACGAAGCGTCGCGAAGAGCGGCGGTCGATGTGCGTGATTCGAATGAGGACGACAAGTATTTGCAGCCGGCGGCATTCATGGTCGTCGATACGGCGCAGCAACAGCTTCTCGATCAGTATCGGCAGCACAAGCGATCGAATGGTTCGCAAGGTATCGATATGCGAACGGGGCTCAATGTCGTGATGGAAAACGACCAGCCCAAAGTCAATGAAGAAGAAATTCCGAAGGCGGTGCAGGCGGCCATTGCCGCACGCGACGAATATATCCAGCGCGTTCCGCCGACGAGCGATTTGACGACCAAAGATACGCAAACGGGCGGCGAGCACAAGAACAGCGAGCTGTACGCGTATCAATCGGCCGAGTTTTACTTCCTGTATGGGCACTTCAAGGAAGCCCAAAAGAGGTTCGAGCCGATTTATGCCGAGCAATGCGGCAAGAGTCCTTTCGGATATTTGGCTTGGGAAAAACTCACGACGATGGCGAACTTGATGAACGACATTCCGCGTTCACGTGCGCTCGCGGAAGCGGCTCAGATCAAGAGTTGCGCCATTGGTGAAGAGCAAAAGCTGAAAGAAAAAGGCATTTCGCAGCCGACGATTTCGCGTGGATATTACATCGATGCGGCGGCGAAATTCGAAAAAGCCGAAAAGATGCCCGACGGGCCCGAGCGCGTGCAAGCGTGGAAAGAAGCCGCGGCACTTTATCGTGTGGCGCTCGAAAAAGCGCCCGCCCGTGACGAAGCTCCGGAAGCCGCCATCAACGGCGCATATTGTTACAAGCAAGTCGGCGATTACGATCAAGCCATCGAGATGTATACGCTGTTCATCAAAGAATACGGCAATGAAGAGCGTATGGCGAAGCTCGATAAAGGCGATCCGACGGGCAAACCGCCGCAGCCTCCTCAGCCGAAAAAGCTGGCCGAACGGGTGAAGTACTTGAAGCAGGCGTATGATGCATTGAGTGCGTCGTACGTGCTTTTCTTCAATTATCGAGCCGCGGCCGAGACGTACGATACGATTTCGCGTAATGGGCGTTTCGAGCAGCCGGCGCGGCGTACGGCGGCCAAGAATGCGGTGCTCTTGTATTCGAACGTGGGCGAGCGGGATCGCATGGTCGCGTCGCGCGGCAAGTTCCTCGAATTGGATCCGCCCGCCGAGCAAAAAGCGGAAATCGATTGGCTCGTTGCTTCTGCGGACCTGAAGGTTTGGGACGAACGCGGCGTGGATGACGGCGCGAACAAGGCCGCGAGGCTCAAGGCGATATCGTCGATGGAGGAATATTTCTCCGCCAATCGCAACAACACGGCCGCGTCCGCGTATCTTGTGCAAGCCGCGTATCATACCGCCAAACTTTATCGCGCGGGTGGTGACTCCAAAGCCGCGGATTGGTGTCGCACGACGACCGGTGCATTCGACAAATTCAAGTCGTTTACCCCGTCGGGCCAAAAGGCGCTTGGAAGTCCGCAAGCGGATATGGCTGCCGAATGCGCTTATACCGCGGTGGATGAAAAGCTCAAGGCGACGTGGGATTACGATACCAACCATCACCGTTATCAAGGCGTCATCGATAAAGTCATCAAAGAATACAATGACGACCTGAAGAAAGCGGGCGAATCATTCTTCAACGAGCTGCAATCGGTGGTGACGACGTATGAATCGCGGGCTCAATCGGTGACTGCATTTGCGCGTCAAGGATCGCTGTATGATTCGTGTCGCACGGGGCTTTACAACACGCGTCCTCCGGGACTCAAGTTGTACACCGATCGCGAGGAAAAACTCCTCAAATTGGCGGAATCCAGCGATCGTGAAGACTTGCAGGAGACGGCCGACGCCATTCGTCAACGTCGTCGTGAGCAATGGCGTAGTGCGCGCGAACGATTGCTCAATGATGCCGATCGGGCGATGATCAAATTTTACGTACAAGCGGTGGTGTATTCGCGAGCTTGGAACATTCGGACGCCGGATGTGGACCGGGCGAACCAACGTTTGGCGTTTTTCACGGACATTTTGGGTGATGCCAAGATGCGCGAATTGGCTCAAGGCGTCATCGACCCTGAAACCAAGCAACCTTTCGTTTACGAAGACGGGTTTTTCTTGCGTACACGGCCGGGAATGTCACCGCTGCTCGTTCCGGATACATTGCCCGTTCCGCTGCCGGTGGGAAGCCAATGAATCATCGATTTCGTTTTGCACTCGGGGTTTTTGCGATTGCCCTGTTTCAAGGTGTCGTCGCCGCGTGTACCGAATCGACGACGCAAACGAATACGCAGGTGCCGCCGCAACCGACGGCGCCTTTCGGCGGCGCGGGAGCCAATCCATTTACGCAACCCATGGGTCCGATGGCGCAGCCCGGGGCGCAGCCCATGACGGATCCGAATGCTCCGCCGGCAGGAGCGCCCGGACAATCCCCGGCGGCTCCGCCGATGCCGGAAGCGCCTACGTTGACGCCCAACGGCATGATGGCGATGCAGCAAGGGACCGGGGCGTATGTCCAGGGAAACCTCGAGCAGGCCAGATTATTTTACAAACAAGCAACGCTATCGGATCCGACGTCCGCGCATGCATTTCATGCTCTTGCGGTCGTGGAAGAGCGCTTGCGGGATCTCAATGCCGAAGCGAGTTATCAGCGGGCGATTGCGTTGGCGCCGAAATTCGAGCCGGCGATTATCGCGTATGCGCATTTGCTCATTCGGCGGAACAAATACAGTGATGCCGAGCGATTTTTGACGGAAAAACGAGCGGCACTCGGACGTAATGCGGCCATTACCGCGACGCTCGCGGAAGTCAAGAGCCTGCAAAAAGACACGGGCTCCGCGCAACGTCTGGCGCAAGAGGCGCTCAAGATCAATCCCGATTATCGTCCCGCGATGGTCATCATTGCTCGGGATCATTATCGCAATCGGCGACTCGACTTGGCGCTGTATGCTTTGACCGCGATCCTGGACGGGTTTGGCGATGAAAACCCTCCACGCGACAAAGACAACCCGGAAGCCTTCCTTTTGCGAGGTTTGATTCTTCGCGAACAAGGCCAACGAGCTGCGGCGATGGATCAATTCCGCAAAGTCGTGCAGCGCAGGCCTGATTTCGTCGAAGCCAGGGCGCAACTGGCCACGATGTTGCTCGAAGCCGGCAACGCGCAGGAAGCCTTGATGCTCCTCGAAGGGGCGGTCAAATTCGACCAATACAGCACGCCGATTCACCTCGGATTGGGCGATACGTATCGATTGCTCGGGCGTTATACGGATGCGAAACGCGAATTCGAATGGGTCGTCATGCGCGAGCCCGCATTGCCTCAAATTCATTACAACTTGGGGCTCTTGTATCTCTTCGCGCCCAGCATTCCGGGAATGACGCCGAAAGAGCAAGTGGCGGAAGCCATCAAAGAATTGAAGCGATTTCAGGAAGTTCGGCGCAAGAGCGATCGGGACGATTCGGATGAATTGATCCAGCGCGCCAAACTCAAAGAGGGCGAACTTGCCGCGACAGCGCAGGCCGAGCAACCCGCGCCTTTGCCGGCGATGCAGGATGGTGGTGTTGGCGAAGCGGGCGTGGGAACGCCTCCGGGAATGCCTCCGGGGATGCCGTCAATGGATGACGGCGGGGTGATGGATGGTGGATTTGCTGGACCTGCAATGCCGCCTCCGGGGACGCCGCCTGGATTTCCGCCGGGGCCGGTTCAGCCTCCGCCGGGGTCTCCTCCGACAAACCCGCCGCCTCCCAATCCGGATCCGTCGGCGCAACCTCCTTCGGCGCCTCCGCCGGGACCTGCGCCATCTCCCGCTCCACCGCCGGGGCCTGCGCCTGCGCCTGCACCGACGTCTACGAGCACGGCGCCATTTTAGAGAAACAATTCGTGGCAATTGTCGAGGCTTTCGGGCATCCTGAAGAACGAGGCGAAACATGCGACGAGCAATGATGATCGCGGCGGGCTTGTTGGCACTTTCAATCGCGGACAAACCCGCTCATGCACAAGAGGAGAAGGGCCGCGGAGCGATTACGCTGACCGAGGTCACCATCACCGGTCGTATTGAGAAACCCATTGCTGCGGTCGATGTTGCGCGTATTCAACCGCGGCTGACCTTGGCCGAACTTCGACAACCTTTCCTCGATCGCATCGAACAAGCCATTTACAAGGCTCCTTTCTGATTCGCGCGTGCCGCTCGTTCCTTTGCGAGGTTTGTCGGTTCTCCTGCTCTCACTTGGTCTCGTCGTTTCATTGGCGACGTTCTTCTTGGCGCGCGTCCAGCTCATTCACGTAAAGGCGTTGTCGATTGGACAAACTGCGGCATTCAATCGGACCTTGGCGCGTTTGCCCGTGGCCGATCGTTTGTTGGAATTGAAAAATCGTTCGTCATCACAAACCATTGCGCGGCGTATTGCCGAAGAAGCGCTTGTTGTCGCTGAACCGCTGCGGGCGGCTGCGATTGACGAAGTCTTGGCCGATCTCGCGCTCGACTTGGAAGCTCGGGCATCGTGGCCTCGAGCAGCCGTGCGCATTGCGGGGGCGAGCGGAGTGCTTTTGATGGCGGTTTCGATTTCCCTGCATGCCGATGTGTTTGTCTCGATAGTCCTCTTGCTGAGCGGAATTTGTTCCGCCGTCGTGTGCATGATGATTCAGCAACGAGCGGAAGCCGTCGCGACGCAGATTCGGCGCGAAGTCGATGCATTGATCGATGCTCTTGGGCTGCGCGAAGCATCGGATCTGCGAAGGTCACCGATGAATGGGTCTCGATTCGAGCGTCGCGGGCGTCGACATCGAACGTGATTATGAAAAGATGCCGAGCACTTTACCGTGTGCGTGGCTTGGTGTACCGTTTTTGAAACTTGTTCCAAGGTCGAGCGTCCATACGCGTTACATCCGAACGTACGGGATTTGAATGAATCTCGTTCGTGCGTGGTGCAGCGTCGTTGAAGGGCGAACGAGAATGGCTTCGCAAGGCTTGTCGGAGGCGTCGGAATGACCGAGCAAACACAATCACAGTCGACGAAACCTGGACAGATGACCGCCGTGATGCGGGCGATGGATCAGGCGGCTGGACCGAAAGTCTTGCGCGTGGGTCTCGTGATGGGCGGCAAGGTGATTGAGGAGCGCATCATCAAAGAGCGCGGCCACGTCACGATCGGCCCGAGCGAAAAGAGCACGTTTGTCACGCCGGGCAAGAATGTCCCGTCAAACTTTCGTCTTTTCGAACTCGTCGGCAATGACTACGTCCTGAACTTCCTCGACAACATGTCCGGCAGGCTCGCGCAAAAGTCTGGCGTGACAGACCTTGCGGACATGAAGGCGGACGCGACGAAAACGACCGTCTCCAACGTGACGGTGTTTCAAGTGGCGCTTTCGGATGATGCGCGCGGCAAAGTCATCGTCGGTGATACGACGTTCTTGTTTCAGTTTGTCGCGGCACCGGTCGTTGCGGCCAAGGTGCAGATGCCGAGCTCGGCGCAACTGTCGGTTGGGTATTCGATCGACTGGTCGACGACGATCATTGCGGCGTTTTCCTTCTTGCTCCACTTCGGGTTGGTCGGGACAATCTACTCGGACTGGATGGACCCGCCCGTGAACGACGAGTTCGACGTCGCGCAATTGCTCGACTCGATCAAGAACCTGCCCGCGCCGCCGCCGGTTGAAGAGCCGAAGGATCCTTCGGAGAACGCGACGCCCACGCCTGCGCAAGCCGAAGCTCCAAAGACGCCCACGCCTGCGGCGAAAGCCGACACGGGCGGCGGCAAAGTCAGCGATGCGCGTGCGGCTCAGATCAGCAACGAACTTCAGCAGCTCGATTTGCAGATGCTCGGCGCGTTGAACACCATGGGCAATGCGACGGCTGGGGTTCTCGAACGAGGCGACGTGCCCATGGGGTTGTTCGACAACGCGGCGGCATCGGGGGCCGGCGCATCGGCGCTCGGCGGAATGTCGGGTTTGGCGCTGGGTGATTCGGGCGGCGCGGTTCGTCCGGGCGCAGCGGGCAACAGTTTGGCGAACATCGGTGACACGCAAGCTGCGGCAGCGACGGCGGCGAGCGCGGCGGGCGCGACGAAGACGGTCAAGGGTCCGACGGGAAGTGCGCAAGTTGGTGGAGCTGCGGTGACGGGCAACGTGGCCAACGCTCAGAGCGTCGTGGCCGGCATGGGTGCAGGCTTCCGCCGTTGTTACAACCGCGGATTGCAGACGGACCCGACGATGAAGGGTTCGGTCAGGATCACGGCTCGCATCGGTCCGAACGGAGAAGTCTTGTCCGCAAGTCCTTCCGGCGGCGGTGGTTTGTCCGGAGACGTCATCGGATGCGTCGTGGCTCGCGTCCAAAGTGCGCAATTTGCACCGCCCGACGGTGGCGGTGCGACCGTCGTCATTCCCGTCTCGTTCGTGAGCCAGTAAGGCTCAGCCCACTTCAAAAAAATTCCGCGAGCATGAATATCGCGCACATTCCGTGCAACAGAGGATGCCGGTGTGTCAGGTTTGGTGCGTCCAAGTTGTTTTGTCGACACGCGGGCGCGTTGACACTTTTGCCGGTACTCTTCTAGAGTCACTTGGCGTCTCGTTTAGGAGGACATCGATGCGACGGGAACGGATGCTTGGCTTCGGTGCGGTCTTCGCGCTCTCTCTGCTTGTTGCACACAGCGTTGCGTCTGCGCAGGCTGAAGTTGGTCAACCTGCCCCCACGCCTGTCGATCTCGGCCTTCAGCAGAAGGTGGGTTTGTCCCCGACCGAGCAGGCTTCGGAAGCTTCGGAAAGCCTCGTGCGTATGGACGCTTCTCGAGGCACCGTACGCAGGATGCTCGAAGAAGCACGGGCGCAACGAGACGTCGTCCCAGGTCCGCTCCCCGCGCGCTCGGGCCGCCTC
>CAYSYX010000334.1:9909-10508 GCA_964435055.1 uncultured Polyangium sp.
ACAAACTCAATCAAATCGATGTGGCTCTTCGCAACGCACGAGATCGCAAAGTGGCGATCGACGGTGCGGCCCAACGAAACGATGCGGAAGCCGCGAGTCACGAATCCACCGTGCTTGGCGTTCTTCGCCAACGAACCGAACAATTGGTTGCCGAGGCAAACCTTTGCATCGGCAAGGAAGCTGAAGTCCTTGGAGCTGCTGCCGTAGTCCCATCGGTCGATCCCGCGATCGCCGATGACCCTGCGTATTATCCGCCGGGCATCATCATCATCGAGCCTCCGCCTTGTGCCACCTGCACAAAATGAGGTTCGTCCGAGTCTTTCGGGAGTTCTGACCGAGTATCCGATGAACCTACGTGGCCTCCTCATCGCGGCCGTGCTTCTCACGGTGCTGATGCCAACGACTGCGTTTTGCCAGGACCAACTCTGGCTTGCGGATCGCAAGTACACGATTGGACCGGGTTATCGCGTCGGTGACTTCGAGTTGCACCCCGGCTTCGCTACCGAGTTCGGTTACGACTCGAACTTCTTCCTTCGCGCCAAGCAAGACATCACCGGTCTTCCCATCGACTCGCTGCGCCTGCGCCTCACCCCGTCGTT
>CAYSYX010000335.1:0-10420 GCA_964435055.1 uncultured Polyangium sp.
AGATGTGCCCATCCCCGTGCGCATTTTGCTCGCCTGTCGAAACTGACGTTGTATATCCCGCCCACGCTAGATGGCCCAAATCGCACCGCCCGCAGTTGGATCCAACGAAGTCACCTCGGGTCCGCCGCATCGCGCGATCTTGCGCCTCGCGTTGCCGACCGTCGGAGCGATGCTCACGCAAAGCATCGTCAACGAAGTCGACATCGTCTTTTTTGCGCGTCTTCCATGCCCTGAATCATCGAACGCGCAGGCTGCGCTTCTTCCGTCCCTGATCGTTCTGTGGCTGTTCGGCGGTTCGCTCAGCGCGATCAGTGTCGGTACGCAAGCGTTCGTCGGTCGTCGATTTGCTGAAAAGTCCCACGACGAGGTTGGGTCTGTCTTGGCGAACGCCGCGTTCTTTGCGGTCGTTGCCGGCATCGTGTTTTCGGCGTTGGGGTACATGGCAACGCCCGCGATTCTCGGGACTTTGATCAAAAATGAAGGCGCCCGCGTCGCCGCCGAAGCCTACTTGAAGTGGCGACTTCTCGGCGTGACCTCGATGGTCACAACGTTTGCGTTCAAAGCGTTTTTCGATGGCATCGGCAAGACGCACATTCATCTCGTCTCGGCCGTCGTGATGAATGCCATCAACATTCTCCTGTGTTTTCTGCTGATTTTTGGAAATGAAACGCTCGGCATCGCCAAGATGGGCATCGCCGGTGCGGGTATCGCGGGGTTTGTTTCGACGTACGTCGGTCTGGCGATCATGGTCGCGTACGCGCTCAAGGCTGAATTTCGCAAGGTTTATCGCCCGTTTGTCCTGAGCAAACTCAACTCGGGCCTCACGTGGTCCATCCTCAAGCTGTCGATTCCCAGCAGCATCGCGACCGTCGCGGTGATGACGGGTTTTGCCTTGTTCGCGATGATCGCGGGCAAGCTCGACGAGCTCCAACCGATCGGTGTGGTTTCCGCCCTTTGCCCCGGTGGAAAAGCCGAGCCGGTCAATGGCGCGGCGACGACGGTCATCGTCGGGGTTCTCAAGCTCGCGTTCACCGCGTGTCTGGCATTTGGAACGTCGACGGCGACGTTGGTTGCGCAGTCCCTCGGCGAAAAACGTCCCGAGCGAGCCGAGATGTTTGGTTGGACGTCGGTGCGTCTGGGCCTGTTGATCTTCGGTGCCGTGGGGTTGTGCGAGGCTTTGTTCGCCGAGCAAATCCTGGCGTTCGTGTCGCACAGCGAAATTGTCCGGACGACCGCGCTCGGACCGATGCGTTTGGCGGGCGTTTGCACGCCGCTCATCGCGATCGGGATGATCCTCACGCAGGCGCTCTTTGGTGCGGGCAACACGCGTTACGTGATGATCGTCGAGCTCTTGCTGCACTTCACGTGTTTGGTCCCGATGGCGTGGCTCTTCGGCATCACGATGAAGATGGGACTGATTGGGATTTGGATCGCCGGAGCGTTGTACGCCGTGGGGCTGGCGTCGCTGATGGCGCTCGAGTTCCGGCGCGGCAAGTGGAAGCAGATCTCGTTGTGATCGTTTGAACTCGAACTACTTGCGGAACTCGCCGTTCTTCCAGCGATAACGAACGGCGGGCAGGTTACTCCACGGCAGGAGCAGCGGTTCGACGCCGCCGACAGGGCCCGAGTCTTGCGTGAAGGGGTACGTCCCGGCGTCCCAGGCCGTCGCTTTGCCCGAGGAAACCTCGATCTCGACGCCCTTGTTTGCATTGACGAACTTCACGGTTCCTTCGATGCGTTTGCGGCCCATGCTGCGGGCTGTCTCGACGGCGAAGACGCGTTTCAAGCCTTCATCGGTCATCTGGTAGATGAACATCACGTCGCGGCTGAGCGTTCCTTCGCTCGACGTTGCGCCGGCGATCGTGCCGCGAACGATGATCTCGGCTCGGCCGTCGCCGTTTACATCCAGCGTGTTGATTTCGCTGATGTCGGAGCCTTTCGCGAATTGTCCGAGGCTCATGTAGGTGAACCCTGCGCCGCTTTTCCAGCCGTTGCCGAAGAGCACCAAGTCGCGGTCGTGCAGCATGATCGACTCGGCGGTTTTGTCGCCGGTGACGTCCGCGGACAAACTGAAGCGCGGTTTGCCCGTCACATTGCGGTCGCGTTTGTATTGCGCGTACACGCGATCGAGCACTTCGCTCGAACCTGCTCCGCCCACTTGGACCGGCTGAGGCTTCATTCCGGCGGCGCTCGTCGTCGCAGCGTTTGTCGAAACGACGGGAGGGGCCGCGGTGCCCGCTTGGGTTTCTTCACTGGACTTGACAAACCCTTTGTTGTTCCACTTGTACGTCCGCGAGGCGACGGTTTCCCACGGCAGAAGTGCGGGATCCATGTTGGTTTCGCGGCCTTCCGCGTAGTTGCCTGCGTCGAAGTTTTTCGCGCTGCCCGGCTTGATGACGATCGCCATTTTCGATCCATCGGGCACGTAGGAGACTTCGTTTTCGATCGCGCCTTTCTCCGTGACGATGCCGACCTCGGTTTGGAAGATCATCGTGGGCGTATCGGACTTTCCAAACTGCAAAATTTGCAAATACTCGCGGTAATTCTTGGGTTTGCCCAAGCGCTTGCGCATGATGATCTCGGCTTGTCCGTCGCCCGTCAGATCGCGGGCTTCGCATCCCGGAAGCATGCCTTGCGACGCGTCCACGCCGAGGTCCGTCCAGTAAAACTCGGCGCCTTTGCGGAAGGTTGGTCCGAGAACCACGAGCACTTGGTCGAAGACGATGACGCGCTCTTTCAAGGCATCACCGGCCACGTCGGCGATCAGATTGTACTTGGGGACGTTCTTGATCTTCTTCGCCTTGAGGCTTTCGCCCAACGCTTGTTCGCTCTCGATGGAGACCGGCGGGAGCGATTCGTACGCGGCTGAAGGAGCTGTTCCGACGGATGCGTCGATGGTCGTTCCGCTGTCCGCATCGTGGACGAAGATCGCTCCGCGAAGGCCCACGCGAGTTGTCGTGGCGGGAGGAAATGCCGACCAGGGAATGCTCGCTTCGAGGGTCCAGCCGCCGGTGCGAGGTGCTTCGATGACCTTGGCGCCCGAGATGGTTTTTCCGTCTTTTGTCTTGGCCGATGCCGCCGACTTGCCGGGTTCGCCCGGGAACAACTCGATCTCGTGCGCAGTGCCGCCGGGAAATCCAATGACCACCGAGACGCGATCGCCTCCGCCGCGAAGGGCGTCGTCCGTGATGTCGGCGGCGATGAAGATGTTCGTGTTGTCGTAAGAAATAGCGGCTTGAGCCTGAAGATCGGTTTTACCTGGCGCACCCTTGACCGTGTGACCGAGCGCCATGAGCGCCGGCCACTCTTTGGGAATTCCATCGAACTTGATCGATGAAGCTTCCACGAGAGACGCCTTGATCGGGGTGCCTCCAGCGTGAGCGGGTCGAGCGGCAAAAAGTGCTCCGGCTGCACAAGCAAGAGCGGCGAAGGAAGTGGTTCGACGAAGGCGAATCATGAGCGCGCGATGGACGAAATCCTGTCGAGGATCTTCACGTGGTTGTCGATGACTTTTGATTCACGAACGGCTTTTTCGGAGCACGCGATCAATGGCTTTGGCAATTTCCACTCCGGGCACGACGAGCGCCGAGAGGCCCAAGAGGATGAGCCATTCATCACCGGAGACGGCATACGTTCGGAACACGGGACGAAGGCCGGGGACGAGGATCGCGACGAGGTGAATGGCGGCGCTTGCGAGGCACGCCAGCACGAGCGGGAGGCTCATCAAGGGGCGCATCGAGAAGATCGACAGGATGGGGCTGCGACAGCTCCACGCGTGGAAGAGCGGGGATAACGCCAGCACCGAGAACGCAAGGGCGCGGGCTTGGAGCAAGTGCTCTTCGTCTTGCGGCGTCATCGCGTACAGGACCAACGCGGCCACGCCCATGATGACGCCGACGTAGAGAATGCCGAGGTAATCGCGTCGCCCGAGGAGACCTTCGTCCGTTCGTCGGGGGGTTTCTTGCATCAAACCCGGGTCGGGCGGATCGATGCCGAGGGCCAGCGCGGGCAAACCATTCGTCACGAGGTTGATCCACAGGATCATGAGCGGCGTGAGGGGCGGCCACTTGCCGAAGAAGGACACGACAAACACCGCGACGAGCAGGCCCATGTTCGACGACAACAAGAAGAAGATGAACTTCTGGATGTTGCGGTAAATCGCGCGCCCTTCGCTCACCGCGTCGACGATCGTGGCGAAGTTGTCATCGGCCAAAACGAGATCGCCGGCTTGTCGCGCGACGTCGGTTCCGCCTTTGCCCATCGCCACGCCGATGTGGGATTCACGCAGCGCCGGGGCATCGTTGACGCCGTCACCGGTCATCGCCACGACGTGTCCACGGGCTTTGAAAGCCCGCACGATGCGCAGTTTTTGTTCCGCGGTTGTCCGGGCAAACACGCGGAGATGATCGACGCGGCGGATGAGTTCTTCGTCGTTGATCTGGGCCAGCTCCGCGCCGGTGATGACTTCGTCGCCTTCGTCCCAAAGCCCGATTTCCAGGGCGATCGCGGTGGCGGTGAGTTTGTGATCGCCCGTGATCATGACGGCGCGAATTCCCGCCGCTTTGCACGTGGCCACCGCTTCTTTCACGCCTTGGCGGGGCGGATCCATCATGCCGACCAAACCGAGGAACGTCAGCTCGCGCTCGACATCCCCGTCGTCGTTGACTTCGCGCTTGCGCACACGCCGACAGATCGCGAGCACACGCAACGCCTGCGAGCTCATCCGATCCGCTTCGGCTGTGATGGCGGCGCGATCTTCGTCGGTCATGCCTCGAACGCCGTCGTTCGCGGCGAACTTCACGCACAGCGGGAGCAGGACGTCGCTGCTTCCTTTGACGTGAGCGATTTCGCGCCCGTCTTTGTCGCGCGTGATGACCGTCATCCGTTTGCGATCGCTGTCGAACGGAAGTTCGTGGACAAACTCATGCGAAGGCGCAATCGACTCGCGGGGCAGGTTTCCTTTGGCGGCCAAGGCGAGGAGCGCGCCTTCCGTTGGATCTCCAACGATGCGCCACTTCTTCGTCTCCGTGTCTTGTTCGAGCACCGCGTTGTTGCAGAGCGCAGCGGTCGACAATGTGTACGAAAGCGGAGCCGGGAACTTGTCGAACTCGACCTCGTCGCCCTTCGCATTCAGGAACGAACCCGACGGATCGTAACCTTCGCCGGTCACCTTGTAGTGCGTGCCGCCGGTGTACACGGCGCGAACGGTCATCTCGTTCTGCGTGAGCGTGCCCGTCTTGTCGGACGCGATAACCGTTGCAGCTCCAAGTGTTTCGACGGCGGGCAGCTTGCGAACGATGGCGCCACGTCGCGCCATCCGCTGCATACCGAGCGCCAACGTGATCGTCGTGATCGCGGGCAAACCCTCGGGAATCGCGGCGACCGCCAAACTCACAGCCTCGAGCAAGAGCTCGTGCCACGGACGACCACCGCGAATGAAGCCCCAGCCGAGGAGCACGGCGGAGAGCAAGAGACAAACCTTGAGGATTGTCGAACCGAAACTCTCGAGGCGTTCTTCGAGCGGCGTTTTTTGATCGCCGACCGAATTGATCATCTCGCCGATTTTGCCGAGCTCCGTCTTCGAGCCGGTTCCGGTGACGACGGCGCGAGCTTTGCCGCGGACGATGGTCGTTCCGGTAAACACCATGTTTCCGCGATCGCCCAACGGCGCGTCGCCGATGACGGGAGCGAGCGCGTCTTTCGTACACGCGGTGCTTTCACCCGTGAGCGCAGCTTCTTCCGTCGCCAGATCGATTGTCTGGACAAGCCTGGCGTCAGCCGCGATCGCGTCGCCGGCTTCGAGCTCGAGCAAGTCACCGGGCACGACTTCTTCGGCCGGAATGATTTTGACTTTTCCGTCCCGACGAACTCGAGCGGATGGAGCACTCAGTTTTTGCAGGGCTTCGAGCGCCGCTTCGGCTCGACGTTCCTGGTAATACCCAAGAAACGCGTTGAGGATAACGATGAGCAGGATCGCGATCGCATCGCCGAAACGGCTGAGTAATCCCCGTTCGCCCGAGGAGTCCGTAAAACCGACGACCACGGCGATCGCCGCAGCCGCAAGCAACGTGAGCACGAGCGGATTGGCGAACTGCTCGAGCAAACGCATGAGCGTGCTTTTTCGCGCCGGTTCGGGGAGCTTGTTTTTCCCGTACTTGGCGAGGCGATTGGCTGCTTCGCGTTCTTCGAGTCCGGCGCTCGAACTGACTCCCAATCGAGAGAGCAGGACTTCGAGTTCTTCCGAGTGAACTTGATCGTCCCGCCCATTTTTATCGGTGGAGTTTTTCGAGGCACGCTCGGATGCGCTTGTCGTACCCGCTTCGCTCATAAGTTCGGCTGCCTGCTCAACGCTTCATGCGAGCTTGTTCACGTTGTTCTTCGGCTTCGAGTTCGGCAAGTGCGGCGGCGAGTTCGTCCTGTTCAGCTTGAATCGACGCGGCCGGTGCTTGTCCCGCCACACGCACTTGTTGCGGAGCGGGGGCGGCGACTTCCTTGGGAGGTTCGGCGGGAACAACTCCCATTTTTCGCTTGAGCGCCATCAAGTCGTCTTCGGCGCCGGCGGTTGCTTCGAGTTTTCCGAAGCGTGCGGCGAGCGTGTCGCCGGTGGCTTCTTCGGCGAGCTCGGTGGCCGCTTCGGCTTCGGCTTCCATCTGGTCGATCTTCGCGGCCATGCGATCGAACGTCTCGAACGCCGAGGCGTTGTTCAGGCCGGACATCGTCTCCTGAATGGCCTTTTGCGCTTCGGCGCGCTTCTTACGCGCGAGCAGGACGTTCTTCTTGCGCTTGGCTTCTTCGATCTTGTTGTTGAGCAGTTTGAGCGCGGTCTTGAGTTGCTCGACGGCTTGTTTCTGCTTGTTCCACTGGTCTTTGTAGGCCGTGACCAACCCGTCGTGTTCCTTCTTCCGAGCCAATGCTTCTTTGGCAAGCTGGTCGTCGCCGGCTTTGATCGCCAGCATGGCTCGACGCTCCCATTCGGCCGCGTTGGCCGCTTCTTGTTCGACCTGTTTGGCCAAACGTTTCTCGTCGGCGATCGACAAGGCGACCTGCTTCTTCGCCTCGATGAGCTGATTGCCCATGTCGATCACGACCTGATTGAGCATCTTTTCGGGGTCTTCCGAACGGCTGATCAGGTCATTCAGGTTCGACTTGATGAGGGTGGCTAGGCGCGCGAAGATTCCCATCTCGATTGGCCTCTCATTGCTCTCGCGGCGTTTTATCCTGCGAATCCGAATATGACGCCCGGGTTTGTCCGGGGCTCGTAACTATCGAGCGACAAACGATTGTCCAAACCAAACTTTGGGCACGACGACGACTTGAATGACAAACCGTCGTCATTCCGTCGCCAATTCGTGCAATCTCGGAACGTGCCGAGTGAGCGCGAGATCTACGTCGCTCAACGTCGCATCCAGCTCGTTCAGGTCGAGGTTGTCGAGCGGCAGGGCCGACGAAAGCACAATGGTTTCGTTGTCGATCCCGTACGCCGCATGCATCAAATCCGTGGCGTTGTACTCGAGGAGCCGACGGAACAACTTGAGTTGATGGTCGGCATCGGCAGGTACGGGGCCGATCGCCACTCGAACCGCAACGATGGGCGGTACGACGCGTATCGCGATCGGCGGTTTTTCCTCGCCCACCGACACGAGGTACGTCCCTTTGTCGTTCTCGAAGCGCCGATCCAGCTCGAGTAGGAAATTCTCTACGTCTTCGGATGTTCGCGGCATGGTTGCGGCGAGCCTACAGGGTCGAAGGTTCATGGTCGAGGGGGAGTCGCTGCTTTGCGCCGCGGATCGCATCGTTCGCATGCCGAACTTTTCTTCCTTCCCCTCCGCCATCGTTCACTGGTACGGTCCTGATCCTGGTCCGTGGCGATCCACCCTGGCGACTCTTTAGCGGGATACCGTGTAACCCGCCTCCTTGGCCGCGGCGGCATGGGAGAGGTTTGGGCTGCGCGCAACGACGCTGATGGTCGAGAAGTCGCCATCAAAGTCTTGCTTGCGCGAGCGGCCGTCAAACCCGATCTCGTTCGCCGCTTTCAGCGCGAAGCTGAAATTACGTCCGCGATCCAAAGCCCCTACGTTTGTCGCTTGCTCGAAGTCGGCCAGGCTCCCGATAACTCCCACCTGCTCGTCTTCGAAAAGCTCGAAGGTGAAAGCCTCGCCGATCGACTCAAGCGCGAGCAGTATCTGCCGTTCACCGAAGTCTGGCCGATCATCGAAGACGTCCTCGAAGGACTCGTCGCCGCTCACGCAGCCGGCGTCGTTCATCGCGATCTCAAGCCCGGCAACATCTTCATTGAACGTACCGGACAACCCGATCGCCCCGAGCGCGCCAAGATCCTCGACTTCGGCATCTCGAAGTTGCGTCGTGGCGATGGCGAACGTGCCGAACCGACACTCACGGCTTTCGACGCAACACTCGGCTCCTTCGCGTACATGGCTCCCGAGCAAGTACGTGGAGCTGCACGAGCGGATGAACGTGCGGACATCTACGCCGTAGGTGCTGTCGCCTTCCGATCGCTCAGTGGTCGATTGCCATTCGAAGGCATGACCGCCGCGCTTCTCGTGGCGATGAAGCTCGAACGACCGGCGCCGAGTTTGACTGAAGCAACAGGAGACAAATGGCCTGCGGCGATCGAACGCTTTCTCGAATGCGCGCTCAATCGACAACGAGATCTTCGTTTTGCTTCCGCTCGTGATGCGCTCGAAGCATGGCGTTCGCTCGCGCCGAAAGGACGTACGCTTTCCGCTCCGGCAGCCGTGGAACAATCTTCGTTCGTCGCCGCTCCGCTTGATCCTCCGACCGTCGCGGATGAACCCGGTAATCAGGATGATCAACCTACCTGGGCCGGTAACTCCGACATGTTCAATCCTCGTGGCGGATCCACGAATTCCACTCGGTAACCGTACGTGGTGACGTCGTGATCGAGTCCACCATTCTGTCCAAACACAAGGTCGAAGTACGCGGAGGTCGCATCAAGGCGGCCAAGACAAACTGGTTCGAGATCGGCACCGAGCCGGTGATCGTCGGTCGCAATGCGCAGTGCCAAGTCGTACTCGAAGACGCAAAAGTCAGCGCCGTTCACGCTGAGTTTGTCGCTACCGAACACGGCGTACGCGTGCGGGACCTCGGCAGTCGCAACGGCATCTTTGCGGGCGGTGTTCGTGTCGGCGAAGTCTTTCTTCTCAACGCTTGCAAGCTCCGTTTGGGCGAAACGGAGATCGCGTTCGAGCCCGCGCGGCCCGAGAAGATCATCGTTCCGAACATCGGCGAGTTCGGTCCGCTCGTTGCTCAAAGCGCCGTCATGCGCGGCATTTTCGAGAAGATCTCCAAGGTCGCTCCCACCGACTTGACCGTTCTCATCACCGGCGAAACCGGCACGGGCAAAGAGGTCGTCGCCCAAGCCATCCACCAAGCCAGTCCTCGCGCGAAGAAACCATTCGTCGTCGTCGATTGTGGATCCATCCCGCAAAGCCTCGCCGAAGCCACGCACTTCGGGCATGAACGCGGGGCGTTCACCGGAGCGATCGACAAACGCATTTCGCCATTTTTGGAAGCCGACGGCGGCACCATTTTTCTTGACGAACTCGGCGAGCTGCCCATCGAAGTGCAACCCAAACTCTTGCGCGCCGTCGCCGAACGCCGCATCAAAAGCGTCGGCGGTTCGACCTACCGTGAAGTCGATGTCCGCGTGCTTGCCGCGACCCGTCGCGACCTCGTTCGAGCCGTCAATTCAGGGACATTTCGCAGCGATCTCTACTTCCGCGTGGCGCAGGTCCGCATCGAATTGCCGGCGCTTCGACAACGCCTCGAAGACATCCCCGTTCTCGTGCGCCGCATGCTCAAGGACGCCGGCGACGAAGCCGCGTTCGAACGCGTCAGCAACACGACGCTCGAACGTCTCATGCGTCACGACTGGCCCGGCAACGTTCGCGAGCTCAAGAACGCCGTGGCCGTCGCGTTCGCCTTGTCGAGCGACTCGGAAGACCTCGACATCGCGGCGCACCTTGGAGCGTTGACGGAGATGCACGAGCCGCACATCGCGACGCATGCGTCCTTGACAAACGACAGTGCGCCGTCCTTCAAAGGCAAGGGGTTTCAAGAAGCGAAACACGACGTGTTGGCTCGCTTCGAACGCGACTACTTCGCCGGGCTTTACGAAGAAGCGAAGGGCAACATCTCGGAGATCGCGCGTCGGGCGGGGATGGAGCGGGCGCATGTGCGCACGTACCTGAAGCGCCATGGCATCGTCACGAAACCGTCGGAAAACGACGCCTGAAACGTGAGTTTGTCCAGCCAATAGGCTTGGCGGAAGCGCACAGGAATCGAACCTGCCCAAGACAGCGGAACTGCCCCGCACCGATTTTGAAGACCGGGGGTGGCACCAGCCAACCGAGCGCTTCCAATCGCCGTTCTATACGTG
>CAYSYX010000336.1:0-10413 GCA_964435055.1 uncultured Polyangium sp.
ACGTGGGTCAACAGATTTTGCCGAAACGAGGCATCATTCTTGGTCCTGCGAATCCCGAATTCCAGAATCGAGTTCGGCAATTGTTGGGGTTGGAAAAGCTTCCCGAGCCCACGCCATCGGGGCCGCCTGGTGTGGTGCAGCAGCTGAGAAAAACGCACACGGGTCAAGAAATCGTCGGCTTGGGCCGGGGAATTACGAAGGCGGTGATCCCGGGCGGTACGATCGTCGTGGATTTGGGGCGGCAAGCCCATTGGTTGGAGCAAGGAACGCGAACCGAGCGCATTGCGGAAGCGTGTGCCGAACTTGGGGTTGGCGTTGGCCAGATCGTCTTGGGTTGCGGCGGAATGGGCGTCGGTGGCGCTTTGACCGGCACCGGCGGAGGAGCACCGGCGGGCGCGTTGGTGTTTGTCGGATCGCTTGGATTGACGATGACGGGCGTCGCGAATTGCGGCAATGCCGTGCGGCACTTGACGATTGAGTTGTGGCGCTCGGACGAAGGCGATGCCATGCCGTCGACGTCACCGCCGTCGGAGCAAACAGCGCCGCAAACGCCGCCGGCCGAGCCCGCGAAGATGGAGCCGTATAAGCAAGGTGGAGGGCACCATGTGCCGGCGAAAAGGGCGTTTGAAGGCACGCCTGGGTACGATCCGCAGAAGGCGCTGGCGATTCCTGATGCCGAACTCAAGAAACTGGGCATCGACCATAACCGAATTACAGGTGCCCAACTGAAGCGATATAAAGAATTTGCAAGAACCGGCAAACCGCTGTCGTGGGAAAGTATCGCAGAAATCGAAACCGCAGCCCTTGTGGAGGCGAAGATGGACCTCAAGATGGCTGAATCGACGGTCGCCAAAGCCATCGAGGCGCTTAAAGCCAACGGCGTCACCGCCCCCGTCCGAATCCCGTGGGGTAAATGAGCATGTCAATCGCAGCAATTGAAGAGTTTGCAGAACGGCTCGTGCAGGAGTGCCGTGATCACGCCATTTGGGCCATGGACTTGTTGCTTAGGCCCAATCGGCAGGGGAAAGACGCAGACCGATGGCAAGCGGCCGCTATAGCAGCCGACGGCATAGTCCCTCCTAGGACAGTTATTCCAGACTCCGTGGATTCGGCGCTCTGCTCTGTCCTCTATGACATTGATAGCCAGGAAAGACTTCATTTGTTGTTTCGTATGAGGTGGAGTGAGATGGTGGATTTGGTAGCGGCGGGCGGTGGTGAGCTGGCTGGCTGGTACATCGGGACTGGTGAGTGGCGTCCCATGTACTCAAAAGAGCGATTCGCAGACGACTTCGCAGACGTTCCTTCCGAATGGGGCGTTGCAACGCCGGAACTTGCCCCCAACCTCGACGACCTCGAAATGCCCCGACGCGCCATTGAAGAGCTGGGCATTTTATTGGTTCGCCACGTTCGCGACGTCGCCATTCAAAGCTGCGACCTTCAGCTATTACCGCATTCGCAAACGCCGACGGCAAAACGATGGCGTCGCGCCGCAATACCGTTCAATGGTCACGTCCCGCCGCAGGTGCTCATCCCCGATTGCGTCGACGAAGCGATCTACGCATTTCTGCGCGCCATCGATCAAGGCCTGCTGCCCCTTTCGTATGTGTCGGAAAATGGAGAAACCGTCGACCTCGTGAAAGAAGGACGCGGCGAATTGGCCGCGCGGTACATGGCGAAGGACGGCTGGCGCGCGAAATACTCCAAAGAACGCATCAACGAAGACGTCGCGGATTGAACTGGCGCAATTCAGCGCCGTCCGACTCCATTCCGCTATGCGCAATCACCCCGCCCGCTTCCATCCTTCCAACACCCAAAGACGTCACGCGCCCCGGCGCAAACGACCTTCCACCTCGGCCAATTGTAAGCTCGCTCATTCCAAGGCGCTTGACCAAACCCCCTCGGCACGTACCGGTAGCCTCGAGGGGGGTTTGCCAAAGGCCTTTTTGTTGATTGGCTTATGTTGAGGGGGGTTCATCGACCCACCTGAACATGGTTTGGTAGCCTCGAGGGGGGTTTGCCAAACCCCTTTTTGTTGGTTCGCTTAGGTTGAACCGAGGTGCCGAAGCACCTGAACATGGTTTGGTGGTCTCCGAGGTGGTTCGAGGAAGCAGATTTTGTTGGTTTGTTTACGTCGAGGTGGGTAGGGGCGCGATTCATCGCGCCCCTGGGTGCCGGTTCGTGGGGCGTGATGAATCACGCCCCTACTCAAGTCGACGTGGTTTCGGGAGCGGCTTCGGGCTGGATGTGCGGGGTGGGCGCGAATTGCTGAAACGCGAATCGTCCTTGTCGCGCACGACAGCCGCCTGCGCTATCTCGCAGCGTCTATTGCGAGCACTGTGGCGGGTTTCACGCGAGATCCGACGAGTGACTCGGCGAGCAGCAACGCATACTCCTTCTGCTCGGGCGCATTTTCGTGCAACATTTCCGCAATTCGTTTGGCTTCGGCATAAGCGGCTCGGCTTCGGGCAACGTCTTTTTCCGTCCTGTAAATCTTCGCTTGCAAGAGCCTGATTCGGCATAAGATCGACTGATACAGCAAATTGTGTTTTTCACGGTCGACGATTGGCTCCAAGAATTCCAGCGCCGCGTTCAGATCGGTTTTGGCCACCGCTCCATCCGTGGTGGTTTGGGATCGCAGCATGAGCGCCTCGGCCACCATGGCTTTGGCATAATCGTTAAGATTTATGCCTTTTCCCTGGCGTATCCCCAATCCCTCCGAATAGGAGTCGCGCGCCAATTCCAGTCGGCCCAGCGCTACCAGAGTATCACCTTTTTCAATGAGGCTCGTGGCCAAACCGTGGTCGTCACGAAACTCCCCACTCTTGTTCGCCTCCCGGAATGCGTCAATCGAATTCTCAAAGTCTTCGAGAGCGCCGAGTTTGTCGTTCTGGATCAACCGCAACTTGCCCCGCTTTGAATAGTTCATCGCGAGCAGCGCGACAAACTCTTTGTTGTTTGGGTCTTTCGTCAAGACAGCATTGATCAAATTTTCGGCGTCGACGACGGCGCGTTCGGCCTCTTCGATTTTCCCATGCAATCGTTCGAAGTCGCTGGAACGTTGTAGCGTGTCAATGATTGCAACGCGGGCCAATTCTTGATCTACCGGCGGTAATTTCATGAGTTCCTCGCGCAGAGGCGTCATGAGTTTTTTGCGTGTCTCGAACGTATGCCCAATGCGTCCCAATTGCCAATCGACTTCATTTACGATTTTGTCGACCATGTCGATCACCAGGCGCAAGCTGTTACGCGCATGTTGTGCTTCCATCTCCGCCCGCGTTTTTTCGATCTCCGCTCGTATTTGCTCATGCTCCGCCAAACCCAGCGCCAGCTCCGCCCTTTCTTTCTCCCGCTCCGCTCGTACCGCGTTCACCACAATCGCCACAACCGCAACGGCCATCATCGCCCTGATGCCACGCTTCAACCACTTCTGCCGCGCTTGCTGCCGTATGGCTTCATCCAAAAATGCCCGCGCGTTCGCGCTCGCCATTTGCTGCACACGCGCCGCTTCCTTGCCCCCTCGATAATGGTCCAACAACGTGCCCGCCGGTAAATCTCGTTTTGGTTTGCCCGCGATGAACCATTCTCGAGCCAAACTCTCCAGCGCCCCGAGCACTTCCAACAATGCCCGATGCTCGTTGATCCATGACACGACAACGGGAACCTTGTGCAGCACCATATCGTGCACCAGTTCCACCATTTGCCGTTTCGTCTCGCCATTTGTCTCGGTATCCGAAACCATAACCAACCGAAATGGTTCCTCGTCCGCCGGAACGTTCAGTCCCGACAAACGCGCCAAGACATCCTCGGCCAATTTGTCCTTGCCCGCCGCACGCAACACATCCTCGCGCGTACGCGGGCGCCGCGTATCCGGGCCCCCCTGCCCGACTTGCACCAAATCCAAAATCAACCATTTCGCTCGTTCGCGCCCCGCGCCCTGAAAAGAATTCAACAATTCGTCGACCCGATTCGCCAATGCCCCTCCGACACCACCCAGGTTGGCATATTGCTCGCGGCTTATTTCTTCACGGCTTCGACGCAACCACAAACTGCGCAACGTATGGCCAAGCAACGGCAAATGACAATCGGTGCCCGCAGCATCCCGGACCATTTTTTCCGCCAAACCTTTGGACAACCGCAGACCCGTGCGACCGGCCATTCCTTTCACGACCCCCTCGAGATCCGCCTCTTTCATGGGTCGCAAGTCATATCGAACTGCACGACGATCGAGCAGCTGCGCCAAGCCCAAAGCCTGATCGAAACGATGCAGGTAATCGCTGCGAATGGTCGTCAACAAACGCAAAGGCGACCGGGAACGACCCAATGCTTTCGTCAACCATTGCGTAAACTTCGGGAGTTGCGAAGCACCAAGGGCGAACAATTCTTCGAATGCGTCGATGACGAGCAAGATGGGCCCATCGGTTTTCTCGAAGAATTCATCCAGCGCTCCCAGGTTATTCCGAAATGCGGCGACGAGCTTGGCTTCATCCTGTTGAAAACCTTTGGCAAAAACCACAGCCAGGTTGAGCAAGGGATCTTCACCGGGTCGCATGGAGATGACGCACCAATTCTTCGATCGAATGATTTCCGGCAGAATCGCCGCCTGAATCAACGATGATTTCCCAATGCCGCTGGGACCTTGGATTTGCAACCAACGGCGACGCCGGCCTTCGCGAAGTTTCCCGAGCTTGTTCAGGATCAAATCCTTTTCCTTGTTTCGACCGAAAAAAAGATGCGTCTGCTTGTCATGAAAAGGTTGCAGGCCGGGGAATGGGCAATCGTTCGTCTCACGGGACCAATCAAGAGCAAACGTATCGCGACAATCGCGCATCGAGGGACGCTCGAGCGGTTCTTTGGACAGCATCGACGTTATGAACGTGGCGAGATTCGGCGGAATGGAGGGAACGAGGTCGTGTAAATTCGGCGGAACCTCTTTGTCGTGCATCCACATGAGTTCCAATTCACTGTCCGCCAAAAAGGGCCTTTTGCCAGCCAAGAGCTCATGCATGAGAATGCCGAGGGCATACACATCGGTCTGGGCAGTGACGTTATCGGCATTTCTGCATTGTTCGGGAGCCGCATAGGCGGGTGTGCCGAGAACGTCATGACCTTTGGTGTGAAAATGCGTCAACGCGTAACCGTCGGTGTCGGCGGGTTCGGGAGCTTTCGCAATACCGAAATCGACAATCTTGACTTGGAAGCCGAGTGGTTTGTCGGGATTGGGCGCGAGCATGATATTTTCGGGTTTCAAATCCCGATGCACCAATCCTTTGGCATGCACGTCGACCATGATCGACGCAATCGTTTGTCCAAGAGCCAAAGCGACATTTTGCTCAAAGGGTCCGGCTTGTTCCTCGAGCCTTGCGCGGAGGTTCTTTCCCTCGAGCAATTCCATGACGAGATACGGGGCGTCATGTTCGGGTTCGCAGATTTCGATGACGCGGACGATACCCGGATGATTGTCGAATTGGGCGAGGACCTTGGCTTCGCGAATGAAACGGGCAACGGCTTGTCGATTCTTGGCGTATTCGGGCGCGAGGATTTTAATGGCGGCGCGGCGCTCGAGGTATTGGTGACGGCCCTCGTAGACGTGGCCGGAACCGCCTTTGCCGAGGCGGCGACGGATGAGATAGGGTCCGATTTGTTCGGGAAGAGAGGACATGGCGGCTCGGGTCGGGGTTGAATCGCGACAGCGAGCGCATGATTGCAGACTTTTTACCGTTTGTCCAAGTATTTCGCAAGGAGCAAAGCGGCTGGCCCAGGATCGGGCAAACTTGCTCAACGCGAGTTCAAACGAGTTACCGCGAACCGGGTCTTTTTCGTTCTGGCGTCACTTCTCGGGAAAGTCGTTCCCAAACGCTTTTCGAAGTGGAGCAGTGGTACCCGTTCGTCGCGCCTCGTCGAGCCATTGAACAAGCTGTTCAAGTCGCTGGAACAACTGTTGGTGCTGCTCCGGAACCATTTTCGCCATCACGTCGTCTTGCGGCGCATAAGAAAATTGCAGCGGCAAACTGTGTGCATACCGCCGATTTTGGCCATCCCAATGCTGACGAAACTCACCATGGATGCGCTGAACCAGCAATCGAGTTGCTTCGAGGTCGTCATACGCAACGTCATGGTACCAGCCGGCTTTTGCCGGACGAAACCAATTCGAAGCGGCGATGGTCAATGCAAACCCTGACGGGGCCCACACGCCCTCCGGCGGAAATTGTACATCTTTCCAACGCTTCAAATACCGAATCACACGCCGGAATTGCTCGCCGTCCGAGCCTGTGAATCGTCGATCGAGCGATTCCACGAAACCTCGTCGATCATCACGCTCCCATTGTCCCTGCTCATTTTCGCGCCCCCGAGCGAGACATACACCACGGCCATAACGCTCCTTGACCATCACGGCCAAATCGACGTGATACTTTGGTTCGTTCGCGCGTTGGTAATACACGGTAATGCACGGCCCACGCCACCGCACGTCCGGTTGCAGTTGTCCATCGGATTTAAGGTTCTTCACGGCATTGTATACCCAACGTTTCACCGTGACTGGGTTGTGCTCATCGTGCCGGACATTGAACTCGACGCCGATATCGATGTCGTAGTCTCCATTGACCGGTTGTGTACCCGTCCCAATCGCATAGCTACCTTGCCAGAAGAAGTCGAACGAGTGGGGAACGGCAATGTTCTGGCGAATATGGTCCAACACTACCTGGCCGCGCTCCACGAGTTCCTTATTCTCCTGGTACCGATGAAGCTTGATCTTTTCGTCGAATCGTCGAAACAATGGTTGGAAGTCCATTCTGGTCTCCTTTTGTCGTCTTTTGGTTTGTCGTCAATCTCGAACCGTTTGCTCGAATGCTGCGCGCAACACGCGGAGAATGGTTTTCCCGTCGCGTTTACGCGCTCCATCGATCAATTCGGTTATCGGAAAATCAGGCCGCGTGCCGTGGCGGTACAGTTCGCCGTTGTGATAAATACCCAACTCCGGCATCGAGACACGCTTGGCGTCCAGCTCGAAAAAGACGCGTTCTTCACGCGTCACAATCATCGGCCCGGCCAGCTCCAAAATGGGCTTTTCCGCGAGAATGGCCAAGACATCATCGAGCGTCGTAACGCCCGCATTGCCCGCGATCCGCTCCAAATGCAGCCACTGCCAATACCAAATCAGGTATCGATTGAGCCTCCGAATTTGAATCGTATGCAGCTCCGATCCATCGTCATCGAATGCCCAGATGGTTTCCGTCGCCAAACGAATCATTTTCAAGAAAAAGGATTCCGGTTTTTCGACCTCCGATTGCAAGACGCTATCGGTCAATGCATATTCGTAAAGCATGGCCCAGACATCGGCGTGGTAATCGGTTTCTTCGAGCACTTTCGGAAAACGACCAATCCCTTGGCTCGACGTACGCGTGAGCGCCTGCGGCCCGCGATGAACGGCTTCGTGCAGCACAAGTTGCCGCAATGCCCGTCGACGCTCGTCTTCATCGGGAATCCGCTTGGCAAGTCGCGCCAACCAATGATCGGAGATTTGCCAAGCATTCGCCGGATTCAAGCAAAAACTGTCCTCGATGTCGCCCGAGTCAATATCGACGGAGGTTTTTGACAAAGGCGTTTCGTGTAATGCCGGCAAACGCAGCCATCCCAAAGAAAACGCAGATTTTGCTTCGCGTTGGGACAAAACGTCTGCAATCCAATTGGCAGGCGCATTTTTTTTCGATCGCGCCGCGAAACTCGCCATTCGTTTGACATCCTGCGACAAACCCGTGCGATCCTTGCGAGCACGCGAAATGTCCTCCTCGGTGAGCACAGGTTGGGGAGGGCTCGACGGACCGTTTACCAACACGGCCGGCAGATGATAATGGCCGTTCACCGCGTGACGTTCATAGCGGTACGTCTGCACGGAGGGATGCAAAGACGTGCTAATCTGCGCGCCGAGCAACAGTGCCATACCCGGTTGCACCGAGGCAAATAGATGCACGCGCTGAATTCCCGGAAAATTGTCCCCAATGATGTCGAGCGCTTTACGAAATTCCAGAGCCACCGCGTGCATCTCCGCCAAACACGTAAATGCGTCCTCGGAGGGGTGTTCGAGCAATATGTCGATTTCCACAAGTGGCTCGGGAACAGCGCGCAACGTCACCTGGCGATCGACGCGATGCGAAGTCGATACGCGTATCACCGCCTCGCCCGGGGTACGGTCGCGATAATCCGGAATGTTGGTCTTGGCCAAAACGGCTGGATGTTCTGCGTCCTTCACCCATCCCCACGTCCGCCGCAAATGATGATGCGGAACAATTTCGATTTGCTGCCACGTTTCCAGTAAAAAGCCGCACAGCACGGTAAGCGGAATCGACGCGGAACCGAAATACACCACGAGATAATCCGGATATCGTTGACGAAGCGGATCGAGACGTTCACGCACCATTTGCACGAGCGCCCGTTGAGCCGGACCAAAATCGCGTGTGCAAATGGTTTGTCGAGTCGAGCCGGTCAGATCGATTTCAACATACTCCCTCGGCAAACCCAAGAATTCCGCAGGTAAAGCACCCGTCATATCTTCGTGGCTCAGGCGCAAATGCTCTGCTTGCGAAAGCAGAATGAGACCTCGGGGAAGATTCATCGTGTCGTTCATCGCCATCCTTGGAGTGATGTGAAGGTTCCGTCTATGGAAAGATGCCGCTCGCGCCCGAATCCATCGCGAAGCGTTTCTTTTCTCATCGCGCGTCGACAAACGCCTAATGCATCGGGCGTGCCAGGAACGACGCTTCAAAAACCGAATTATTTCGAGGACCGGTGGGTGGTCGCGATCAGGTGGAAGAGGCAAATGGGTGATCGCGATCAATGCGACTGCCAGCGCGTGACGCAAGAGAGACGCGGCAACAGCAATCGCGGTTGCCATTCCCTGTCGAGCGCTTGACAACGTCCGCTGGGTTCACGAGATATTCAGCGGATGGGGGAAGCATCGAAGTTGCCTGCGATGCTCATTGGGCATGAAGACAAAGAAATACGCGATGATCACGTTCGTAGGACTCGGCATTGTTGCAGTGGGCGCAGATCGCGCTCATGCACAAACGGGCTGCACCGCTCCTGGCTCCGGGGGTGGGACCTGGGGATCCGTCATTTCGTTATGTGTCGAACCCACAGGAGACATAACGGTGGTCAAGGAAGACCGGGGAGCGTTCAGTTCGTCGGGGCGTCTGACGCTCTATGGGCAAGGCGTTCGGAGAACCGCTCAAGTGACGGCAGGCGTATACAGCGTCCGTTTCCCAGCGGTGGTGGAGGGATGCTATCAAGCGCACTTCGAGTCGGATGTTGGTGGGAACGCGTGGACCGGAACGCTCTGTGTGGATCCGTATTTGAATGAATAGCATCCACCGGTGATGCGCCAAGTCGAAGAATTGCAATGGCATTCCATGCGGACATCGGAGGCGGACATGCGGAAGGTATTCGTTGGACTATTTGGTATTGTTTGGACGTTTGCGTGCGCGACGCTCAGTCAATCAGCGGGAGCGCAGGAATTACCCGTTTTCATTCACAATTTCTTCGGAGACGGCGACATCGGCCAGTGTAATGCGCTTTCATACGGTAAAACGTTGACGCGGATGGGGGAATGGACGCCCATGGTTCGATTCGATACGGATGGCCGTCCAGGAGGCTGTTACCAACAATTTTCCATCTATGACCCGGAGAATGCGCTGTCTGGGCTGACACTACAGGTGGAGTTCTACCCCGATGGAAACGCGCAATGCGATAATCCAGGGCTCAAGGTCATTCCAATTTATCGTGACATTGTCGCCGCGATGACCTATGTGAGCGACGCATACCGAATCGACACGGACAATCGTTCTGGTGGGTGTCAGCAGCGATTCATCCTGACCGGTCGCAACGATATCGCATTCGACGTCAGCTTTTATGCGGATGGCGATTCAGGACAATGTGGTAATCAAGGTACACACGAGGTTACCGTCGGGCGTCCAGCGACAATCCGGCTGAACATGGATAATCGTTCGGGTGGGTGTAGGCAAAGCGTTCGATTGCGGAAAATCCAATAAACTCACCAAGTCGAATCATTGCGGACTACTCATCGTAGAGGCAACACAACTACCCCTTCACCAACCTCCCCACCGCCTCGAGCAGCACCCGCACGGCCTCCTCGTCACCCGCCTTGGCCGCCGCGAGCTGCTCCTCGAGCAGCCTCGTCACGAGCGCCATTCTCGTGGTCACCACTACAGAATTTGCAACGCTTTCCACCTCGGACGGGGCTCGCGAATCCCTGTCCGAGGTGGGTTTGTCCGCGTCGACGGAATCGTCAGCAGATGGGTCTGAATCGTCAGTAGCCCGTGCGAACCGTTGCGAACCGTTTCCAGAACGCCTTCGTTTACGCGGTTGGCGACGATTCGATATTCCTGATTTGCCTTTAAAATC
>CAYSYX010000337.1:0-10388 GCA_964435055.1 uncultured Polyangium sp.
AAGGGACTCGAACGCGTGTTTCGGTTGACACCGCGGTACGTCGAAATGAAACCATTGATCGATCGAGGTCTCGATTCGGCCCAACGCATTCACCGCTTGGGTCGCGCGCAATTCCGCTCGCGGTTGCAACATTCAACGCTCGATACGCAACGCATTGAGCAAATCTACGGTCGCGCGAGCTGGGTAGCCGGCGCGGCAACGGCTCTGTTCAGCAAATACAGCGCGCAACTCAACAACGTTCCGGCGTATGTTTTGCCCAATCTGGCGGTGTCTGCGGCAAACCCGTCTCCCAAAGCCGCCGACTGGGCCAAACTCTTTGGCTCGCCGGACGCCTGCGGGTGCGAGCATTGCCGCTCGGTTTATAGCCCCGCAGCGTACCTCGTCGATTTGTTGGAATTTCTCGATCGGCATGACTCGACGGTGGTGACGAATGACCCCATTCCCGACAATCCGCAGAAATTCACGCTCCGGGATCTGCTCATCGGCGACCTGGACAATCGTCCCAATCCGCCCATCCCGCTTCGCCCCGACATCGCGCGCATTCAACTTTCGTGCAAAAACACGAATACGACCGTGCCGTACATCGACCTGGTCAACGAAATTCTCGAGGTCCTCGTCTCCAACATCGCGATCGATCCGGATTACACCTGGCCAAACGCAATTGCCACAACGTATACCGCGGAAGAACTGCTGGCGGAACCGGAAATCATTTATCCGCGCGAGAACCACGCGGCCTACGTCAAATTGGCTGAAGTGGTGCATCCCTTCGATTTGCCCTGGAATTTTTGGAGTGATGAGGCCCGGGCCTATTTCGACCATCTTGGCGTGCCGCGCCATGAATTCCTGGAAACGTTCATTGCCACGACAGACCCGGTGCCTTCCGAAGTCGCGGACATGATTGCTCGCGAACGCCTGCGAATGTGCATGTGCGCGTGGAAAATCATCACCGGTGTTCCGATCGATGAGTTTGCGTTAAAAGATTATTGGGGTTTGCCCACGGCCAACGATCTCGTCGCCGCGCTCCATACGGTACCCGTTTTCCTGCGCCAAGCCGGTTTGACGTTCGACGAATTGCGTGAGCTTCTCCAAACCGATTACCTCGACGGGCAGATCACGTTGGTTCCCGCCGATGGTTGCGACATCGACGCCAAAGTGCTCAATGGTTTGACCTTGGATAACCTCGATCGCATTCATCGCTTTCTGCGGTTGCGCCTGCGGGCGGGGGTGAGCATCAGCGATTTGGATCGGGTGATATCCACGTTTGGCGTAACCAACATTGATGCCCCGTTTGTCCGAAATGTCGCGGACTTGTTGACGCTCAACGAAGAATTGAAGCTCCCTCTACGCGAGCTCCTCGCGTTTTGGGGCAACATCGGGACACACTCGTCCGAAGATTGGGGCAATTCGCTTTTCGAGGATTTGTTCCTGAACAAGGCGGTCACAACGCAAACCACCGTATTCGCGTCCCTTCCGGTATCACCGGTGTCGACTCCGACCATCGGCGAACATACGGCCGGTATTCTCGCAGCGTTGCGAATTAGTTCGGCCGAGTTCGCCCTGCTTACACTGTCCGCAGTCTCGGAAAATGTCATTGGTTTGCCCCCGGAGGTGCCGGCCAATGCGCCGTTGTACCTGGAAAACCTCTCCCGCATGTATCGCGTGGTCACATTGGCTCGAGCACTCGGCATGTCTCTACCGGAATTTCTCGTGCTTCGCACGTTGTCCGGGATTACGGCGTTGCAAGGGGACGATGGCGCAACCGTTACACCAAGCATGACCCGTAGGTTTGTCAAACTAGTCCACAACATTCGAACGACGTCCATCTCCGTCAATGAATTGCATTACTTGGCGCGACATCTGGTCGCTCCGGGAACTTCCGTCGGTTTTACCGACGATACCATTGCGGCACTCGTTAGCGCTCTGGAGACAATTGTCAACAACATCCACGATGATATTCTTGCATCCGAAGCCGCGGGGGCTCCTCCGCTTCAGACGAAAGAAATCAACGCTCGGTATGACCAAGCCGTGCTTCAGCACATCGCCGGCGCGTGGAACGTCGATGCTGTCGTGCTCGAACATCTCCTGACCACCGTATTGAAATCATTCGTGTTCGGGACCAAAGGCGCTATTGTGGACTTTCGGTACGCCACTTCGATGGTCTCGGAAGCCGTAAGAACCGATGCGCTCAAACGTCTCGCCAAACTCGTTCTTCTGACACAACGCCTGAGCCTGAGCATTGTCGAATGGCGTTTGATCTATCCAGAAAACGGACAAACGGATTGGCCGAATTTGAACGACATTCCTGTCCAGCCGTTGAGTGATGCCACCGCGTATCGCATCCAATTCCAGTGGCTCCACCGCTTGATGGACCTCGCAACATTGCGCGATCTTCTGCCGGAAAAAGCGGAAACTTTGCGCTTGATCGCGGCGGCGATTGGTCGATTCGTCGCCAATGAAATCACCGAGTCGGCATTGCTGGACGCCATTGCGACATTTACGGGATGGCCGCGCGAAGACATCGAATTTTTGATGACGCACGGATTCGGATATTCGGGATTGCCGCCGGCGCAATGCGATTGCTTGGAGGAACGAGCGTTTTTGTGCCTGGCGCGGGCACTCGATATGCTGAAACGCTTTGGGGCCAAAGCTTCGCAAGCTTCGTATTGGAGCAACATCGATGCGCCTTGTCCGCCGCCTCCGCCGCAACTCGACGTGCAGAACATCGACGTCGCGGCCATCGCGCTGGACATCAAGCGCGTCGTTCGCGCGAAATACAGCTTGGAACAATGGCCCGGCGTTGCGCGACCGATACGTGACGTTTTGCGAGAAAAACAACGCGACGCGCTCGTGCATTACCTGCTGCTCCAGCTCGACGTGGAAGGAACGAACGATCTTTATAACAAGCTCTTGATCGACGTGGAAATGAGCGCTTGTCAGCTCACGTCGCGCATCAAAATGGCGCTCGGTTCGGTGCAGACCTACGTGCAGCGGGTGTTTTTGGGACTCGAGGCGCCCAACGCAACGCTGGACGAAGACGCGGCGAGCGAATGGTCGTGGATGAAAAACTATCGGGTGTGGGAAGCCAATCGCAAGATTTTCTTGTACCCTGAGAATTGGATCGAGCCGGAGCTGCGCGATGACAAGACGCCGTTTTTCCGGACGCTCGAAAGCCGGATTCTGCAAGGCGAAATCACGGCGGAAGCGGTGGAAGGTGCGTACGTCGAATACTTGGAGAGCCTGCATGAAGTGGCGCGGCTCGAAGTGGCGGCGATTTGTCGCGAGTTCAACGAGCAAAACTCGAGTGACCGCGTGGACATCGTGCACGTGATTGCGCGGACGCAGGCGGCGCCGCATCGGTACTATTACCGCAAGCGGATCGATTCGGCGTATTGGACGGCGTGGGAAAAGGTGGACGTGGAGATTCCGGGCGATCATTTGCTCGCGACGGTGTGGAATCGGCGGCTGTATTTGTTCTGGCCGGTGTTTGGCTCGACAAAAGTGGATGAAGGCGGGGTCAAGCAAGATAAAATGCGCATTGACATCGCGTGGACGTACCGAGAGCAGGATCGATTCGCCAAGGTGAATGTTACGAAAAACTCTGCGATTCTGGTCAATACCGGATTCGCCCAGCGGTGGTTTTCGTTGGCTGCTGAAACGACCGGCGACAACCTCGTCATTTCGGTTTTGCGAAATCTATATGCCGCGTCAGGTGGAGTGATCGCCAATCGCTCGCTTTACGGTCGCAATGGGTTTGTCGAGCTTTCGCCATGCCTTGGAAAAACGGTTATTCAGACGCGAGACGAATCGCGATTCGGGTGGGTGCCGCGCACCGGAGCGGCGGATACGATGGAATTCGTGGAACTGACGGGTGAACAGAAGACGAGGAGTCCAGACATTTTGCCGAGCAGCGACGACTTGTCAATTCCCCGGGCAGCGGGCCCGAACGCGGTCTCGCAATTTGCGACGCTGTTCGGAAAGACGTACCTGGCCGACGCCAATGCGCTGTACTCCGTGGTGATCGATCGTGATGCGAAATATGCAATGACATCGACCGCATTGCAAAACGTGTTTGCGTATGCCGATCCGAAACGGACATTGTTCGCCACCCTCATTCCGCGGTTCACCCAAGGCGTTCAAGTCGGCGTGTTCGAGACCGTGCAAAATCCGCCGCTTTCGCTGCCGCCCGTGGCGCCCGACGTGCAAACGGGATTCGACGCCGCGGTGGTTGTTTGGCTCGACTTGCCCCAAGTCGCTTGGCAATCCGTGAACCTGAAAGAAGGCAAATATCGATTCCAAACGTTTTACCATCCGTACGTGTGCGACTACATGCGTGCGCTGGCGCGCGACGGGGTCGATGGATTGCTCCGGTGGTCATTGCAGGGAAATTCGCCATTGCAACTCGCACACGAACCGAACAACAAATTCGAGCAGCAATATGTGCCCAGCTCGGATAACGTCGCCAAACCATACCCCATCGAAAACGTGGATTTTACGTATGGCGGAGCGTATGGTCAATACAACTGGGAACTGTTTTTCCATGCGCCGTTGCTGGTGGCGGTGCGTTTGACGCAGAACAGCCGCTTCGAAGATGCCGATCGGTGGTATCGATACATTTTCGATCCGACCGGCGGAGCGCCGGGAAATGGCCCCGAACGGTTCTGGTATGTCAAACCCTTCCGCGAGAACTTGGATCTATCGAGCATTCAAGCGCAGCTCGAGCAATTGGCGGCGCAAAGCGCGGAAGCCCAGCAAATCAAGGATGTGCTCGAAGCGCAATTCGATTCACCGGGGACACTGGACCTCGCTACGCAAATCGCGGTATGGCGTGAGAACCCCTTCCAACCGCACGTGATTGCGCGTATGCGACCGATCGCGTACCAAAAAGCGGTTGTCATGAAGTACATCGATAACCTCTTGCAATGGGGCGACAGCCTGTTCCGGCGCGAGACGATTGAAGCGATCAACGAGGCGACGCAATTGTACCTCTTGGCGCAGAACTTTCTTGGAAAACGGCCACGAATTGTCAAGACAGACGACGTCCCGCCGAAAACGTATGCTGAGCTCGAGCCGCTCATTGATGCGTTTTCCAATGCGCTCGTGGAGGTGGAAGGCGTGTCGCCTCCTCCGCCAAACCCAGGTTCGACGCTCCCACCGCGTGTACAACTGCCTGTGCTGCGCCTGTATTTCTGCGTGCCGGCGAATGAAAACATGTTGCGGCTGTGGGACACCGTGGAGGACCGCCTATTCAAGATTCGCCATTGCCAGGATATCGAGGGCAACGTGCGGCAATTGGCGTTGTTCGAGCCGCCGATTGATCCGGCGTTGCTCGTGCGCGCGGCAGCGGCGGGCGTGAACGTCGGCGATTTGCTGAACGAAGTGAATGCACCGCTGCCCATTTACCGATTTGCGGTGCTTCTGCCGAAAGCGATGGAATTCGCCGGCAGCGTGATGGCGATGGGCAATACGTTGCTGTCCATTCTGGAAAAACGCGATGGGGAAGCATTGGCGCGATTGCGGGCGTCGCAGGAGGTCGAATTGCTGGCGCGGATTCGGGCTGTGCGACAGCGGCAAATCGATGAAGCGAAAGAATCGCTCGACGCGTTGCAGAGGTCGAGGGCGGTGATCGAGGAGCGATTGCAATATTATTCGAGTCGCGAGTACATGAATGGGCAGGAATTGGCGCAGCAAATCTTGTCCGGTCTGTCACTGAGTGCAAGTGTTGGATCGGGCGTGGCAAGTGCGGCGGCCGGCGTGTTCAAGGTATTTCCACAGATCCTGGCCGGAACCGGAGGATTTGTCGAGTTTGGCGGTACGCAAATCGCAGGGGTACTCGAAATTGCTGCGCAAGGCGCCGGAACCTTGGCCACCGTATTCGGCGGATTCGCATCCCTGGCGGGGACGCAAGCCTCGTATCAACGGCGTTCCGAAGAATGGGGCTTGCAGGTGCGTTTGGCGAACCTCGAATTGGCCCAGATCGACAAACAGATTCTGGCCGCCGAGATTCGTTTGGACATCGCCACGAAAGAATTGGCCAATCACGAAACGTCGTTGGCGAATGCGCAGGCCGTCGAGGACCACTTGAGCACGAAGTTCACGCGCAAAGAGCTGTACGTGTGGATGCTCGAACGGGTCAAGACGGTGTATTTCCAAGGGTATCAATTGGCGTACGATATGGCCAAACGGGCGGAACGGACGTTCCAATTCGAATTGGCAAGTACAGCGTCGTTTGTCCAGCCGGGTCATTGGAACAGCACGCAACAAGGGATCATGGCGGGTGAATTGCTGCAATTGGAATTGCGACGCATGGACGCGGCGTACGTCGAACAAAACAAACGCGAATACGAGATCACGAAGCACGTGTCGCTGGCGGAAGTTGCGCCGGAAGAACTCATGAAGTTGCGCGATGGGCTGCCGGCAAGCGTTGAACTTCCGGAAAAACTTTTCGAGCAAGATTGGCCGGGACATTATTTGCGCCGGATCAAGTCCGTGAGCGTTACCGTTCCCGTCACCAACGCGCCGTACGGAAGTGTGAGCTGCAAATTGAGTTTGGCGCAAAATAAGATCCGCAAGGCACCGGGAACGGGATCGGGTGACGAAAACTTCTACACGGATTATCACCGTACCGAGGCGATCGTGACGAGCAGCGGTCAAAACGACGGAGGTTTGTTCGAATTGATCTTCCGTGACGAACGGTACCTGCCCTTTGAAGGCGCAGGCGCATTGAGTACGTGGGACATTTCGCTCAAGAAAGAGGGAAATCGTTTCGACGCGACGACCATTCACGACGTTGTGCTGCACGTACGTTACACCGCTCGCGAAGCCGGAAACAACACCATTGCAGCGCCGACCGGGGTAACCGGGTCGCGGTTGTTCAGTGCGAAAACGGACTTCCCCGCGGAATGGTACGCGTTTGTCGAGGGAACAGGAGCGCCCGCGGTGCATGAGCTGGAAATGCCTATCGTATTGCGACATTTCCAGCCGCTCGTCGGTAAGATGCCCACGAAAATCACGTCATTCCAATTGTATGCGCGCCGCAGTTCAGGAGGAGTCGACCCCATCTCTCTTCACGTAAAGAAACCAACAGAAACCTCCGCCGCGGAGCATCCGCTCGGGGTCGTACCCAACGCACCTAATACGACGCAAACAATCATGACCGAAACCGCTACCGGTAGCCAAGACATAAACCTTCTTCCAGAAACGCCGAATAGCTTGGCGCGATGGCGAATCACGACGACTGAAGCGCAGAACCTCGAAGATATCTGGATGAGCTGCACGTACGAGTGATCAACGCGGCATTTCTTGAATACGAGGGCACGTCATGGACCAGAAACCTTTTGCACCCAAGCCGAATCCGACTGCACCGAATGCCGTGAAAGCGCCGAATCCCGCATTGCCGAAAGGCGGCGGAGCCGTGCGTGGATTGGGCGAAAAATTCGCCGCGAATCTGGTGTCGGGCACGGGATCGCTAACGATTCCCATTGCCACGTCCCCAGGGCGCGGTGGGTTTGGCCCGGAACTGTCGGTCGCGTACGATTCCGGCGGCGGAAATGGTCCCTTCGGTGTGGGGTTTCGTCTGTCCGTGCCCTCGATCTCGAGAAAAACCGAACGCGGTTTGCCCACGTATATGGATCACGACGATGCCGATACGTTTATCCTTTCCGGCGCGGAAGATCTAATTCGGTGCGACGAACAGCCGCTTTTGCCCAATGTCGTGCGATATCGACCTCGGGTGGAGGGGCTGTTCGCCCGCATTGAACGGGTGATCGAAAACGATAACGTGTATTGGCGTGCGACAACCAAAGACAACGTGACGAGTATTTACGGACGAACGTCACAAGCACGGATCGAATACCCGGGCCATGCATCGCTGGTATTTTCGTGGTTGCTCGAAAGGACCGAAGATGCGCGTGGAAATGTGATCGTGTACGAATACAAGGCCGAAGACTTGGTCGGCGTGCCCAGGTCGATTTCGGAAAAACACCGACACGAAGGACTGGCGCCCTCGACGAATCGGTATCTGAAACGCGTGAAGTACGGAAATGATTCACCGTTCCAAACCAATTCGTTTCACTTCGAGGTGGTCTTCGATTACGGCGAACATGACGCGAGCTTTCCTACGCCCGCGGAACAGCATCCGTGGGTTTGTCGGCAGGATCCATTTTCCAATTACCGCGCTACGTTCGAGATGCGGACGTACCGCTTGTGCCGCAGGGCGCTGATGTTTCACCGTTTTCCGGAATTGGGCCCCGATCCGGTGCTGGTGCGTTCGACCGATTTTGGATACACCGAAGACGCGACGTTGACGCGTATGACATCGGTGACGCAATGGGGGTATTTGCCGAATGGTCCGGCGTATACGAAAAAGGCGCTGCCGCCGCTGGAATTCGGGTATTCGTTGCCCGAGGTTCATAAGGTCGTCAACGTGTTCGATCCGCAAAGCACGGCGGATATTCCGGGAGGTGTGGACGGACGAACGGCCCGATTCGTAGACTTGGACGGCGAAGGTTTACCAGGGGTGTTGTGCGAGCGGCAAGGGGCGTGGTATTTCAAGCAAAACCTGGGCGAAGGCTATTTTGCGCCGGCGCGACGTTTGAGTAGTCAGCCGGGTTTGGCGGCGAACTCGGGAGCGCAATTGCTGGACGTGGGCGGCGAAGGTCGGCAATGCCTGGTGTCGATGGTGGAGGGACAAACGGGATTTCACGAGCGGACGCAGGATGGAGGCTGGGGGCCATTCGTTCCATTCAGCCAAACGCCAAATATGGAGCTGAATGATCCGCGGATTCGATTCATCGATTTGTCGGGCGATGGATTGGACGATATTCTGATGACGACGGACCATTTTCAATTGTGGTATCCGTCGCTCGGAAAAGGCGGCTGGGGGCCGCCGCGAGCGTTGCCAAAGGAATTCGACGAGAAATACAGTCCGACGACGGTGTTCGTGGATTCGCTGCAGGTGATTTTTACGGCGGACATGACCGGCGATGGATTGCAGGACATCGTGCGGATTCGGAATGGGAATGTTTGTTATTGGCCGAATCTGGGGCGCGGAAAGTTTGGGGCGAAGGTGCAAATGGCGAATGCGCCGATGTTCGACGATTCGCATTTGTTCGATGCGCGGCGAATTCGGTTCGGCGATATCGATGGGACGGGAACGACCGATTTGGTGTATGTGGGCGCGAAAGACGTGGTGCTGGTGTTCAATCAATCGGGCAATGGCTTTTCCGCGCCGATTCGGTTGACGAGTTTTCCCACGCAGGATGCGCTTTCGACAATCAGCGTGCTGGATTTGCTGGGCACGGGGACGGCGTGTTTGGTGTGGTCGTCGCCGTGGAACGGGGTTGCTCGGCCGCCGATGCGGTACATCGATTTGATGAATTCGACTAAGCCGTATCTGATGACGTCCGTGAAAAACAACATGGGCGCGGAAACGAAAATGCAGTATGCGTCGTCGACCAAGTTTTACTTGGAAGACCTGAAAGCGGGAAAACCCTGGGTGACGCGCTTGTCATTTCCGGTGCACGTGCTGGAACGGACGGAGACGTACGATGCGATTCGAAAGACGCGTTTCGTGAGCACGTACAAGTATCATCACGGGTATTATGATGCGCCGGAGCGCGAATTTCGTGGGTTTGGCTTGGTGGAGCAATTCGATGCGGAGTCGTATTCGGCGGATCGGGGCAAGGGATTGTTTGCGAATGCGATTCCCGTCGACGAAGAGTTCCATATTCCGCCGATCTTGACAAAAACGTGGTTTCATACCGGGGCGTTTGTCGATCAGAAACGAATCTCGAAGCAGTTCGAGAAGGAGTATTACGCGGGGGACGCTCTGGCGCCGACGTTGCCGGATGGGTCTGTGCAGGGCGGTTTGTCGGCCAAAGACATTCGGGAAGCGTGCCGAGCGTTAAAGGGGCAAATGTTGCGGCAAGAGGTGTACGCGTTGGATGGTACGACGCTCGAGGGGCATCCTTACAAGGTGACGGAAGTTTGTCCGACCATTTTGCCGGTACAAGTGTCCAAACCGAATCGATATGGTTCGTTCTTTGCGTACGTGCGGGAGAGCGTGGAGGTGCATTACGAGCGTGATGCGAGCGATCCTCGCGTGATGCATACGCTGGCGCTCGCGGTGGATCCGTACGGGCATGTGACGAAGTCGGCGGCGATTGCGTACGCGCGGCGAAATATTCCGGCGTCGCCCGCGAATTTGCCGCAGAAACTGCTCGCAACGGTAACGGAGACGCTCATCAAAAATGAGCCCGGCCAAACGTGGTATCGGTTGGGTGTGCCGCAGGAGACGCGGACGTACGAATTGACGGGTTTTCCCGCGACGCAAAGCTCGCTGTTGACGTTTGACGCGGTCGTCGCAGCGGTGGATTCAGCGGCGGAGATTG